>CACGLE010000075.1 GCA_902573725.1 uncultured SAR116 cluster alpha proteobacterium | reverse complement strand
AGGAAGATTATCGTGTTTGCGAGGAGGATTTTTCAGCTGCTTAAGTTTTAATATTTCAAATGCATTTACCAATCGGCGACGTGTATTAACCGGTCTGATAATGTCGTCTAAATAACCTCTAGAGGCAGCCACAAAAGGGTTCGCGAATTTCTCTCTATAAGCTTCCGTTTTCTCTTTCAATAATTCTGGATTATCCACAGCATCCCGGAAAATTATTTTTGCAGCACCCTCAGGACCCATAACTGCAATTTCTGCATTTGGCCAAGCAAAATTTACATCACCACGCAAATGCTTTGAAGACATAACGTCATAGGCCCCACCATAGGCCTTTCTTGTGATTAAGGTAACCTTCGGAACTGTCGCTTCTGCAAAGGCAAATAGTAATTTTGCACCATGGCTAATTATTCCACCTGTCTCCTGAGCCAACCCTGGCATAAAACCAGGTACGTCAACAAGAGTTAATAATGGTACATCGAATGCGTCACAAAAACGAACAAAACGAGCTGCTTTTCGTGATGAATTACTATCTAAGCATCCTGCTAAGACAAGAGGCTGATTTGCTACAATACCAATAGGGCTACCATTCATTCTTGCAAATCCAACAAGGATATTCTTTGCAAAATCTTTATGGATTTCAAAGAATTCTCCATCATCTACAATTTCTAAAACTATTCGTTTCATATCATAAGGAACATTAGGGTTCTCAGGTACAATATTTGCCAAGGTTTCTGATTGTCGATCAATTGGATCATCACAATCAACAATAGGAAGGGGACCTGCGTTTGAGAGAGGCAAAAAGCCCATTAATCTCCTTACATTTACTAACAAGTCTAGCTCATTTTCAAATCGTCCATGGCTAACTCCTGATGTTTTTGCATGCATCTCTGCGCCACCAAGCTCGTCTGCTGTTAGTTCTTCATGTGTTACAGTTTTTACTACATCTGGCCCCGTAACAAACATATATGAGGAATTCTCCACCATAAATATAAAATCAGTAATAGCAGGAGAATAGACAGCACCACCAGCACAGGGGCCCATGATTAACGAAATTTGGGGGATAACGCCAGATGCTAATACATTTCGCTGAAATACTTCAGCATATCCCCCAAGAGAAGCAACTCCCTCCTGAATCCGCGCCCCACCAGAGTCGTTTATCCCTATGATTGGTAAACCAAGCTTAATTGCCTGATCCATTACTTTACAAATTTTCGTAGCATGGGTCTCTGATAATGAGCCACCAAATACTGTAAAATCCTGTGAAAATACGAAAACGGGGCGCCCATTTATTAAACCATTACCAATGACAACCCCATCACCTGGTATTTTATTTTTCTCCATTTCAAAGTCGATGCATCGATGTTCAACGAACATATCCCATTCTTCAAAAGAGTCTGAGTCCAACAAAATTGCTAAACGCTCTCTTGCTGTCAGTTTTCCCTTGCTATGCTGCTTATCAATGCGGCTTTGACCACCCCCAAGTCGGGCTTGAGCACGTTTCTCCTCAAGCATTTCAGTATTTGTCTGCACAGATATGCTCCTTAAATTCTATTTTTTAAGAGTTTTATATTCATCATGTTTCTGCCAGTCTTAAGAAATCTGATATACTAAATAACTCATTTTTAATAGCGCTTCTTTTTTGGAACGCTTCCTCATCTTCTCCCCATCTTTTAATTTGATATAACTCATCTAAAAAACAAAGAGAAAATAACTCTTCAGCTTCTAACTGTTTATTTACAAATGCTAATGCTAAAATTGCAGAGCCAGTAAGAGTTGTAGCCTTAACAAAGCTGCTAAAACGCCAAATATCCATTGGCAAAATGATTTTTAATAATAGATTTTTGTTATTCTCATCCTGGTTAATTGGCATTACACCATTTGTAGTTTTAAGAACGAAATTATATTCTTTTTTTGACCATAATAACCATGGATTCCAGTTTTTATTTTGGTATGTCTGTAATTTGGTGTCTTCTGATTCTCGATAACATAATAAATCATTCATAATATAATGTTGCATTTTAGTAATCAGTTCAGCTTTTTGAGATTCTACCCTGTCTATTGCTGTTGCAGTAAGTAAATAAAAAGGCATTTGTTCAGGTATAAT
>CACGLE010000074.1 GCA_902573725.1 uncultured SAR116 cluster alpha proteobacterium | reverse complement strand
ATTGGCTTGATGTGATAACTCACTTACTTCAACAACTTGGAGTGGAGTTGCTGTCATAAGAAATGTCATAAGGCAATAGCCTAAAGCAGCTGCTGTTAGTCCTGACAAAAAAGAGGGTATTTGAAAAAACGCAGTTATAGGTCTTCCTTTATGCTTTTGTATCTTCAAAGGAGGCAAATCAAGACCCAAAATGATGGGAATAGCAATCATCTGAACCAGTCCTGTTACAACAAAACAGCCAGCATATAGATTATTGGGTAAAAGACTTACTGTTCGGTAAGCTATTTCTGGCCCAATAATAGCTGAGGCTAGCCCCCCTAGTAATACCAAGGAAACAGCTTTTGCTTTCTCTGACCCTTCAACAGAATCTGCTGCTGCGTAGCGATAAAACTGAGCAACACCCTGACCTAAACCGAGCAAAAAGGAAAAAAATACCAATAATTTAAAATTTTCTATTAGAATAGAGCTCGCCTGACCAAAAGCACCAATAGTAACCATAAACACCCCGATTAAAAAAATTGGTTTCCTTCCAAATTGAGCCATCATTAATGAAGCAGGGATCGTTGCTAACATCACAGCAATAAATTGAATTGAAATAGGCAAAGTGATAAGCCAGGGAGTTGGGGCTAAAAGTGAACCAACTAATGCTGTGTTAGTTAAATTCACATTCATAACCGTCATCATAAGACCTTGTGAAACTCCCAAACGCCACACGTTTCCTGTTAAACTTTTAAAAATTTTCAAAGAATCCCATTTGTTTAAGCTTTCTGATTTTCTATATCTGTGTCATTATTATTTATGAACGGGACAGAGATGTTATCAATAAGCCGAGTTTTTCCTACATAGAGTGCAATCAATAATCTGGAGTCTTTATTGAACTGAGTTAGGCGTTCAAGATTATCCGGGTCTCTAAGGCTAAAATAATCGATTTGATTAATTCCAATGCTCTGTAGCTCTGCAATCCCATTATTAATAACTTTAGAAACCTCAAATCCTGATTGAATCTTTTTCCTTGTAAGCTTCAATACTCTATAAATATTCGAAGCAATTTTACGCTGATTTTCAGACAAATAAGCATTTCGTGAAGACATTGCAAGTCCATCCTTTTCTCTAAAGATTTTTCCAGCAACAATCTGAATAGGTAGGTCTAAGTCACGTATTAACTGTTTCACAACTAATAGCTGTTGGTAGTCTTTTTCACCAAATATTGCTATATCTGGTCGTATTTGGTTAAAAAGCTTTAAAACTATTGTAGAAACGCCATAGAAAAAATGTGGTCTGGTTTCTGTTTCAAGATTAAGCGCAACACCGTTTGGAACTATTATAGTTTCATGTTTTTTATGATACATATTATTAGGTTGATAAACCAAATCACATGTATTTAATGAAGATAATTTTTCTAAATCCGCATATACGTCCCGTGGATACCTATGAAAATCCTCATTTTCAGAAAACTGCTTTGGATTAACGTAAATAGAAGTCACAACCTTATCACAATGTTCTCTTGCGATTGATAAGAGAGACAAATGCCCATCATGAAGACTACCCATTGTTGGGACGAGACCAACTATATATCCATTTCGTTTCCAACCAGAAATTTGAACTCTTAAATCAGAAAGTTCATTTAAAAACTTTATCATTTTTTGTCCGGCCAAAAGCAATGTGATTTGTCAGGAAATTTCTGTGAAATAACGTCTGCTGAATAAGCTTGAGCTGCTTTTTGAATTATATCTTGAACGTTTGCATATTTCTTAACAAATTTTGGTGTAAAATCAGCATACAGTCCGATTAAATCATCTGTAACTAAAATCTGTCCATGACAACTCACAGAAGCGCCTATGCCAATCAATGGTATACGTGCGTTGATTGAAAGTTGACGAGCAACAGGCTCAATTATACCCTCTAGTACAACTCCGAACGCACCAGCCGTTGTTACAGCCTCTAAATCTTTTTGTAATTGGTCCGCCTCAATTTCATCTCTGCCTGTTATTCGAAATTCGGAAGTATTGTTAAATTTTTGTGGGAGCAACCCAATATGCCCTAATACTGGGATGCCAGCAGAGGTGATTGATTTTATTTGTGGTTCAATAGCCATACCACCTTCTAATTTAACCCCACACGC
>CACGLE010000073.1 GCA_902573725.1 uncultured SAR116 cluster alpha proteobacterium | reverse complement strand
CCAAATAAGAGAAACCCGTAATAAATCGTTATCATCATTAACTAAGTTAGCTGACTGGCTTAACTGCCCATTTTTTTTCAAGAATTCCACTGCTTTAGAATTATAAAAAGTTATATATTTCTCGTACCACAAATCGTATTGTGCTTGAGAAGGAAAACTCAACAAAACCACACTTACAAAGTTTTTAGATTGGGTTATATTCATCTTCTTCTTCACAATTTACATGTAAACTATATAAACGCTTACATACCATTAAGTTACACATGAGTTGTTACATGAGATGGTGCGTCTGAGAAGTGGTTATTTGCACTTTTATTACACCAGTCTCAATGAGACATAAGCAATATCAACAGTTTATGTGTATAACCAACTCTGTCAATAGGCACGTTTTGTACATCAGTTTGTACATCAGTTAATGTGCCATTCAATGCAGCATCTAATACCACATTCAATCACTCATTAATGACGTTTTAAGAATCACTGACGGCTGTATGTAAGCATATGATATTGAGTACTGTAAAGGTGTTAGTGGTTTTGTATGACTCTTAAATGGATTCAGTTAAAAATCTTCTGGTAATAGGATAGATGTATGTATCCTTACCGTTATTAGTACAGGGGACGTCACTAATAGATAGTGTCTTAATACATACATACTTAATTAACTACACTTAGAGTGTCTTCACTTACAGTGTTATTGGTAAAGGTGATAGGCACACATACCCCTTATGCATGGGACATACCCCCTATAGTGGATATGTATATATGAGATGTTACACAGATGGGGGTGTGGGGGTATTCAAAATATGCACTGTTTGTAAAAAGATTATGTGTGAATTTAGGTGACTTTGAAAACACCATTTGTCAATTATTGAGTAGGTGGTCGAGGTGAAGATATATTTTTGTCGTTTGATATTGACAATGCCTTTTTTAACATCCTCTTCAATACTGAAACTGCTACTGGAGAAAGCTTAAGGTTGTTAACATGTTCAATATTATGAAAGTCATTATTTACTACAATAACCCCTAACATACCTGTATTTAAATGAGGTGTGCAACCATAAACATAAATACCAGGCTCTTCAAAAATCAAAGTATAAAACTCATTCATTTTAGATTTTTTACCTAAAAAATCTATTTCTGGGGCGATAAGGAATTCCACATTGTGTCCTTCGTGAGTTGGTATCCATTCAACTACATCACCAGAATTTATATACACTATTTCCTTACTGTAGGCGTCAAATTTTGTAAATTCAATTTTGATAATATCCCCTAGTACACTAGTTGAATTGGCAAACAGGGCGAGAACAGATACAACAGCGATTTTTACGATGGTGTGCATATATCACCTATTCCTGTTAGTGAATACCTTCATCCTGCCACAATCACTTCCATTTTTGAACATGGTTTTCTATTAGTTTTTAAAATGAAAAGGCTAGGAGATTGAATCATAAAAACATTTGGCATCATCTACTTTTTACTATTCGCATTTATACTGCTCGAATATGTTTTATTTTATACAGCACTGAATTCATCTCTCATGCTTCCTCCATTTTAATAGAAGTTAGTCATGATAGTTAATTTTGTAATGTTTTGTACAATGGCACTAAGCCCAGATGGGTCTGAAACATGCACCATAGCCAAGGATGACTGAGAACCTAATCAAACAGTAGATGAGTGCTATGATATGGCAAGAGTCACGTTAGATGACATGAAAAGAATTTTAAACGTGGAAGCAGAATACAGTTATAAATGTGAACACGAGACCGGTATTTGATTTCAGAGACACATTTATCACAAGTTTGGCTTCTATTACTGTTAAAAACGGGTTCTGAAAAAGTCTTTATCAATCATTTGCTGGAACATTTCTATGGCACTCTGTTCAATAGGCTTATATTTAATACCAAGTACCTTAACACTTTTGCTATTATCTCCCCTCCAAGGATGACCCATATTTCTCGCAATGTATTTTCTTGATAGTGTTTTATCTATAAGCGGAGCAACTAACCAAACCAGCCACTTTGGCATCTCTTTTGTTGGAATAGGATATTTATCACCAAACTTCTCTCGTAGGATACCAGCAAGAGAAAGAAGAGACATTACCTCACCAAATATTAAAAATCTCCCAGTTGCGTTTTTATTAAAAGCTGCTTCCAGGTGAGCGTCTGC
>CACGLE010000072.1 GCA_902573725.1 uncultured SAR116 cluster alpha proteobacterium | reverse complement strand
CTCACTGGATGTGTGTGTAAGCAGGAACAGACCTTTAGGAGCCAACCATATATTAGACAAAAAAAAATATGACTGCATAGTAATGGATGATGGCCTCCAGAATCCAACTTTAAAGAAAGATTTAAATATTGCTGTGTTCGATGGAAAGTTTGGAATTGGAAATGGTTTTTTATTACCAGCAGGACCAATGCGGCAAAAATTGGAAGTCGGTATACAAAATATAGATTTGGTAATTTTTAATGGGAAAGATGAAACGGGTTTGGAACAAAAAATTCCGCCACATATTCCTATCTTTACAGGAGAACTCCAGCCCGACGAAGAAATAGTTGAGAAAATGAAAAATAGGCGTGTCTTCGGTTTTGCCGGTATTGGTAACCCATCACGGTTTTTCAAAACATTAAATAATATTGGAACTGACCTTGTTGGAGAAGCACACTTTGCAGACCACCATCCGTACACCGATGCAGATTTAACCCAATTATACGAGGAGGCGATGCAATCTGGAGCCGAACTTGTTACAACACAAAAAGATTGGATGAGATTGCCTACTGATTGGCGTGACAGAGTTCTAACTGTGCCAGTTAGAATTCATTTCACTGCAGATGATACCATAAAAATAGTATCATTTCTCGAAACTATATTTGAAAATGTCATATCATCGTAATCCCAAGTTAAAACAATTTCTAATTCGCTATATAATTTGGCCTATAGAAGCTATATTATTATTTTTAGTACTTCTTATTTTACGAATTTTACCTATTGATATTGCAAGCTTATCTACAGGGTGGTTGGGTTCAAAAATAGGCCCTTTGACAAGCTGGCATAAAAGAGCAAGAGAAAATCTATCACTTGCAATACCAGAACTTTCAGAAAACGAGCATAATCAAATTTTATCAGCTATGTGGTGGAATCTAGGACGTAATATAGGAGAATTTTCTCATACTCTTAGTTTAATGAATTCGTCGAAACGAGTTCAAATAGAAGGACTAGAAAAAATTGCTGGATGTGAAGAGGGGAGCATAATTATTGGTGCCCATCAGGCAAATTGGGAAGTAATTCCAACTATATTAAAAAGACTAAATAGAAAATCAGGAATAGTCTATCGACCTCTGAACAATCCACTCGCTAATTTTTTAATCCAAAAACGTCAGAAATATTTAAATGCAAACTTCTTTCAAAAGGGTAGAAAAGCAGCATCAGGAATGTTATCTACTGTCCAAGAAAATGGCGTTATAGCCATACTAATCGACCAGCAACTTCGCGAAGGTCGCATGGTTCCATTTTTTGGCATACCTGCTAAAACACCTATTGCACACATAAAAATTGCCGCTAAACTACAGATTAAACTCTTTCCTGTCGAGACTATCAGGACTAATGGTGCTTATTATAAAATTATTGTTCACGAACCAGTTACGGTGAAAAAAGCTGCCACAGATGAAGAAATTCTCGCTGTGGCAAAACATATAAATGAGCTAGTTGAAGACTGGATAAAAAAACATCCCGACCAATGGCTATGGCCTCACAGACGCTGGGGAGGTATTAATGTATAAGTTATCTCAGTCTAAAACCCTTGCATTTCTAAAATAATTTGGGCTGTAATTCTATTTTATTTTTTTTATTATTTTCTTTTTGTTTAGAAATTTCCTGTTTTTCCGAGCTATTTTCATCTTGATTATCAACTGTATTTAATGTGTCTGGGTCAAGTTGTGCCTGTCTTTTAGCATCGTAAAACTGAAGATTTATATATGCACCTGGTTCGGCATCCTGCGATTGTTTAACGGGATTTCCTTTTCTATCAGTTACCAATACAAAACCTTTTTCAAGTACCCTCTTAAAAGAAAAAGCATCCAATAATTGCCCATATCTCAAAACCGTCTGCTCTGAATTCAAAAGAATTTTTTCAATTTGTGCTTTTATTCGTTCATTTGCTTCTATTATGCTTGATTGAATGTTAGTGAGCTTTTGCTCAGGTGTCGGCATTTTCTCAAACCAACGTGTTAAATAATTCTGTTTTGAACTAATAATATTTTGCAATTTGTTTTCAATCCGCTCATACATAATATCAATTCTTTGACTATAATTATTAATTTGATCTGAAGGATGTATAAGTCCTCGAATTGCGGCAGTGAGTTGATTTTCTTTGAAGAGAAACTTTCTATCTATGGCTTGGCTAAATCTAAAATTAAGCTCATTTATACGTGTTATTAGCTCTGTTAGAACGGGGGTTGCAATTTCTGCTGCTGCAGTTGGGGTTG
>CACGLE010000071.1 GCA_902573725.1 uncultured SAR116 cluster alpha proteobacterium | reverse complement strand
TTGGAAAAGTGAAATCAGTTTATGCCAATACCTCAAGTCGCTCTCTTGGATGGGAGACCGGCGATGTTGTGGTTGTTCAGCTATTATTTGAAGCTGGCATGACAGCAAATATACAGGCTATTCTTCATACTCCTCATTTCCTAAGAACACATATTTTTGGGTCAAAGATGTGGGCAGAAGTTAGAAATAGTACCCATCCTGATGAAACCTCAGGTGTAGCAGATTTACAGGTTTATCATTCTCTGGAAGATACAAACACAACTCGTTATGATTGGTCGGATTCTGTATCAGCTAATCTTGAGAATTGGGCTTCAGCAATTACTAATGGCACAGAATATTTAAATAAAAATTTTGAAATGATGCATAATATAGAAGTTCTAAATGCGATTATCAAATCCGCCGAAAAAGGGGAGGTTGTGGAGTTATAATAAGTAAAAAAGGAATTAAACAAAAAACTGATATATTTGTTTGATGCCGATTAAAAGCATCATAACAAAAAGCATTTTTTTAAATAATTCTGACCCAATATAAGGGCGTAGTAGGGAGCCTAATTTGAATCCTACTACGCTAAACAAAATAGCTCCTATACTAAGAACAGCTGAATTTGAATTGAGCATATTATTGTTGATAAGACCAATGCTAAGGCCCAATCCACCTACCAAAAAAATATATCCAACGGCACTAACAAATTCATCTCTGTCTATATCTAATGAGGCAAAATAAATAATAGCAGTAGACTGAATGCCAGTCATTCCGCTCAGAAGTCCAGAACTAGCTCCGGCGAAGATCTGCCAAATGGGTTGGGTGTTGATTGGAAGTGTGAAATTAAACAAACTGTAAATTGCAAATAATACAAGAGCAAAACCAATTATAGCAGTGATGAGGTCCACCGATATATGGGTTAGTATTTGACTAGATAAGAAACTAGCTAACATCATAAAAATTGCCATATACCTATATTTATAAATGATGTGTTTCCAGTTTTTTTCGGAAAAAAGCTGCTGGATATTAGTTACAACAATTGGCAATGCAATCACTGTTATGGCTGTAATGGGAGTAATGAATAAAGGTAGTGTTGCCATGGCAACAACAGGAAAACCAATTCCGAATATTCCCTTTACACTTCCAGAAAGCAATAAGGCAAACATTATTGAGGCTATAGTCAAGTGACCATATGGTTCAAAAATCATTAAACTAATTTTTGCCTATAAACTTCGTAAACTGCGCCAGTATCATATGTAGCTGGAACATTTTCCTTAGCTATGTCATATAGTTTTTGGGTAGCATTAAAAAGTGGTGTAGAGCAATTATTACTCTTAATATCTTCACTTATTACAGATATATCTTTATACGCAATCGGCATATTAGCTGTGGCTGGTTCGTAAGCATGATCTATCATTAGTGGCATACGCAAATCGGACATTTTTGACTGCCCAGCTCCGTTTGATAGTAAATTAAATATCATTTTGGGATCTAGGCCAAGTGAAACCCCGTAATTTAAACTCTCTGCAGCAGCACAATTATGAACATAGACAGCGTGGTTTGCTACAAATTTTAACTTTGATCCATTTCCAAATGGACCAGCATAAATTACTTTTTTCGTAAAATGCTCTAGTAGGGGAGCTATTTTTAAATAGCTATTTTCAGGACCGCTTGCCATCATAACAAGGTCAGCGACTGCGGCTTGAGCACCAGTTCCGCTTACTGGACAATCAAGTAAGACTGCGCCACAGTTATCCAAGTTATTTTTTGCTGCTTGCTTTGTATCAAGAGTAAAAGTGCCCGTTTCAAGAACAACCTGACCTGGTTTCAGTATTTTACAAAGTTTATTAATTGAATCAGCAAGAATCTGAGTGCTTGCTATTGATAATATAATCATCTCACAGTCACGCAACCAGTCTCCATAATCGGATTGAGGAGTTCCACCAGCCTCTGTTAGCATTTTTTGTGCTGATGGGTCTGGATCAAATCCATGAACAGCGATTCCGCCAGCCAATAAGTTACGCGCATAAGCTCCACCCATTGCACCAAGCCCTATTATTCCTACACTCATGATTACTCCGTTGTTTAATTTGAGGTTGATGTTTAATTTATCTATTAAAACCCTGATCGAGAACATTATTATTTTCACATTTATCGATAATTGGCTAGAGTGTTTATAGTAAAATAATTAAGGGAAGGAGCATCATGAAACTCGCAACTATATCTGATAATGGTAAAATTAAAGCAGGAATGATAGTGGGAGAAGAGTTTATCTGCTGTGATGAGGGCAAAAATGCAAATACAGCTGTTTTAGCTATGATAAGTTCTGGTAA
>CACGLE010000070.1 GCA_902573725.1 uncultured SAR116 cluster alpha proteobacterium | reverse complement strand
TATTCCAGCTGCGGCCAATACAGCATCCAATCGTGCAAGCCACCGTGATATTTGAGTCGGAGCTCCGTCTGTAATAACAGAGCGCGTTATCATTACTTCTGGCGAAGCAGCCGCTATCATGAAATCATGTGCCGACAGTGCTATACGCCAATGCCTGTCAGGCAAACCTAATTGGGTTCGTGATGCATTATTGATCCACATATCTCTTTGAGAAAATGGTGGCCATACCCCCTCATTCAACCCTCCAAGTATTATCTAGAAATGGGTAAAATAGGCCAAGCGCGTTTGAACCACCGCCAATACAAGCGATAAGTGCGTCTGGCAATCGTCCTTCAGCTTCGAATAATTGCTCTTTTGCTTCTTTTCCAATGATGGACTGGAAGTTTCGAACCATTTCAGGATAGGGATGCGGGCCTGCAACTGTTCCAATAATATAAAAATGGGTATCAGGATGAGCCACCCAATAACGAAGTGCCTCGTTCATCGCGTCTTTCAATGTGGATGTTCCAGAGGTAACAGGATGCACAGTAGCCCCTAATAGACGCATCCTATCTACATTTGGCTTTTGACGTTTAACATCCTCGGCCCCCATGAAGACCTCGCATTCGAGATTAAATAACGCGCATGCAGTTGCGGTTGCTACCCCATGTTGTCCAGCCCCTGTTTCAGCAATGATTTTTGTTTTTCCCATCTTTTTTGCGAGTAGTGCCTGACCAAGCACATTATTAATCTTGTGAGCGCCTGTGTGATTTAGCTCGTCCCTTTTTAAGTATAATTTTGCTCCGCCATACTGCTTGGTAAGGTATTCAGCAAAATATAAAGGAGATGGTCTGCCCACATAATGTTTCTGGTAATAAAGCAGTTCTGCATTAAAATCAGGATCTGCTTTTACTTCATTATAAGCAGATTCAACCTTTAATATCAAAGGCATTAATGTTTCTGCAACGAAGCGACCACCGTGAATGCCAAAACGGCCATTTTCATCTGGCATAGTTTTAAAGGAATTTTGCTTTATTTCATTCATAATTAAATTTACCTATTTATGATGGATCATTAAAAGGCAAATTTTTATTTTGCCATTCTATTACCGTCTTTAAAGATTAGCTCATTTTTGCTTTCTGTACAAAGGCTGAAATCATAGAAGGGTCTTTTTTTCCTGCTATAATTTCAACCCCCGAAGATACGTCAACACCACTTGGCTTACACTCTGCAATAGCACCGGCGACATTATTTGGATTAAGCCCACCTGCAAGTATCCAAGGCAAGTCACATTCAAAATTCTTTAGAAGAGACCAATCAAAGCACTCTCCATTACCTCCTGGAGGTAAATTTGAAGAAGCTGTTGCATCAAAAAGTAACCAGTCGGTGCAATTAGAATATTGCTTACTTGCAATTACATTCATTTTATTTTTTACTCGAATTGCTTTAATAACAGGAAGCGCGTATTTTTGCCGAATTTCCTCAACTCTGAAAGGTGTTTCTGTTCCGTGAAGTTGCAAGATGTCGGCATTTGATGACGCAATTATGTTTGATAATTCACTGTTTGTTGGGTTAACACACAAAGCAACTTTTTTTAGTTTAGAATTAGAGTAATAGTTGTCATAATGTCCTGATAATTCTGATGCTTTTGCAAAAGTTAAATGTCTTGACGAATTTTTAAAAAAAACGAAGCCGATAAAATCTGCTTTAGCTTTAACGCAAATATCGATATCGACTGGTGTTTTTAGACCACAAATTTTTACTTTCATGTTTATAAGCCTTGGTTAAACCCATTGAAAGGGCTATTAATTCGTTTATTATCGTCAGAGGATTGTTTTGTTGAATTTTTGAATTCAAGATATTGGTCATTTTCAATTTTTGTATTATCACTTGTGCTACTTTGAACTTGTTTTTTTAATTTCATCGAAGCTCGATAGGGCGAAAATGAATTAAGCCAAATTATTAAGGCTCCAGCAATTAATCCCGCACCAAAGGAGAGCAATATTGCAAGCCATATCACAATGGTGAGATTCCCAGATATAGGCCAAAAATATAAGGTAACTGATTGTGAATTAGAACCTACAAGAATAGCTAGTAAAATAACAAACAGAAGCAGAAATATGAACCAAAAGAGTTTTGAAAAAAAATAAATAATCTTAGACATTTGTTGTTTATGCTATTCTGATAAAATTTATGAATGTTTTATTTATTTAATCTTTCCTTCATTCCCTTACCCATCTTGAAATAGGGAACGTTTTTTCTTTCAACATCTACTGGCTCACCAGTACGAGGGTTTCTTCCTCTACGAGCCCCATGTTCTCTAATTGAAAATGCTCCAAAACCGCGTAGCTCTATTCTGTCACCATTTT
>CACGLE010000069.1 GCA_902573725.1 uncultured SAR116 cluster alpha proteobacterium | reverse complement strand
AATGATTTTATTTTTTCCTTTATAATTACTGGATATAACTCTAACGCACCAACTGGAAGTTTTTCATCATCTATAGAGATAATACGAGAGCCAGCAAGAGATAAATCAGCCATCCCTATGCCAGGAAAATAAACACCAACGTGATTACCTTTATTTTTTATAACAAATATAACAATAAAACAGGTCTCTGAAATGGATTTTTGTTCAGATTGTATTGTATCTTTATTCATCAAATTGAAAAGTCTCGGCTTTAGGCCGATTATTGAGAACTCATTTACGATGTTTATTAAAGATTGTGGTACCTTTTCGTGACATCTTTGATTTAAATTAAAAAGGCTGACAGCTATCTCGCATGTTGCTACTATCCCTTTATTCTGCCCTTTTATCCTATGAACCATTAAAATAGAATTTTTGTCATTGGGTACAAGGCAAGACCATACCTCCCATTCATCATCAAGCAAAAGCTCTTTTCGGTGTTCTATGTAGAATCGACCGGCAACCATAGTCAAGTGTTCATCAAGAGAAGCTCTTTCAGCCATCGTTTCCCATAAATTCCAACTAACTTTTTCGAAGATATTAAAATAGCTTACTACATTCATGTGTCCATTTTTATCAATCCATTCTGGTAGGACTGTTCCATTTTTTTGTAAGTGAAAGCTATTCATTTTCTTTAGACACTAATTTCTTTGCGAGATCACGATCAATTTTTCCATTTGCGTTAAGTGGTAATTTATTCAAGGCGAAGAACCTTTTCGGCACCATATACAACGGTATTTTTTTTCTAACCTCGGCCTTCAATTTAAAAATATCAATATCAATTTTGCTTTGGTTTGCCTCGACACAGCACCAAATTTCTTTGACTCCGGTAACTATTTCTACTGTGAAAGCTGCGGATGCAAAAATTGTTGAGGAAGCTGTCACCGCAGCCTCCACCTCGGCAAGATCGATCCTATGTCCAGCAATTTTTACTTGTCTGCCAATTCTCGCTTCTATGAATAAAAGGTTATTTTTTAGCGTTCCTAAATCGCCAGTTCTAAAAGCCTTTTCTCCCCTATAATTAAAGTACTTACTTTTGTTTAGTTGGGGATTGTTCAGATAGCCAAGACTTACAGATTCGCCAAACATTGCAATTTCTCCTGTATTTCCGCTGATTACTGTGGGCTCTTCGTTATCAGGTTCAATTAAGGAAAACATCATTCTAGGGTGAGTTTTACCAACAGAGCAATTTTGACCTGAAGATAATAACGCTATATCGTCAGCTGATACTTTGTACATGGTATTCACTATTGAAGTCTCGGTTGGCCCCCAAACATTATATAATTCTAGCTGAGGGCAAGTATTAAGCCAAGCTAACAAATCAGAAGGTGGAAAAAAATCACCCCCTGAAATTATTCTCTTCAAAGATGATTCATTTATTTGGTTAATCAGATTGCCATGCAAGAATTGGGAAAAGAAAAATGGCACACTGAATATACTCGTTATATTGTGTTTATTTATTTGATTTAGGACAACTCTAGGATCGTTTGGTTTTTCTAAGATTACTAGCGGAATTCCTTTAAACATTGAGATGAAGAAATCAAACATAGAGATGTCAAAAGAAAACTGCGAGGCTACACCAACACAATCATTCTTATTCCATTTTAAATAGTCATGACTCCAAACGAGAGTATTAAGTATATTGTTGTGACTACACATTACCCCCTTAGGCTTACCAGTACTTCCAGATGTAAATAAAATATAGAGAAGTTGGTCATTCTTAGCGTTAATATCAATTTGGTCGTTTGATAATTCATTTTTAGATGCTGAAAGAATTTCCAAAAATCTCCCCGCTTCATTCTCATTCAGATGTGTCCCGCACAATACAGCGGTCGTATTAAGTTCTTTAACACAGGCCTCAATTCTGGATGCCGGTTGCGAAATTGAGATTGTTGCAAATGCGTGTCCTGATATTATCGTGCCAATTATAGCAGCAATAGTATGAATTGTTCTATCTGCTATAATTGGTACAGCTACACATTGATCAAATTTTTTAGAAAACTTCACCGTATGTGCATATCTCAAAGCTAATTTGAGAAGGTCTCTGGAATTCACAATCTGACCTATATCAGCCACGAAAAAGTCACGTTTGTTTAGGTTATTCCAGATTACTGATAACAAAGGACAAACGTCTTGGCTATTTTTTTCCATTTTTTATTTTTTCAACATACTCTATTAGTAATCCATTGAAAGCTGCAAACATAGTTCTGATATGGCCTCCAAAAGATTTAACGTTAATTTTGTAAGAACCTAAAGGAAAAGTTTGAGGACGCTTAGAGATTTTTTCTTTTAAAATAGATAAATTTTCCCCA
>CACGLE010000068.1 GCA_902573725.1 uncultured SAR116 cluster alpha proteobacterium | reverse complement strand
ATCAGGGGGCGCAGGTTCAGTTGAACATTTTGTTGATGCAGTTAAATTTGGTAATGCATCTGCTGTTTTAGCAGCCTCTGTTTTTCATTTTGGTGAAATTTCTATTAGTGAAGTTAAACGGGCAATGGCAGCAGCGAATATAACTATTCGAAACAGCATGTAGTATTTTACTGAAAAGCAGGATTTCCGTAAATAAGGAGCAATCAATGACATTTTTGGCATTAGAAAAGCTAATAAAAAAGATAGAGGAACGAAAAAATGCAGAGGTTGACCATAGTTACACCGCATCACTTTTAGCACACGCCCCAGACAAGCCTTTGCGCAAATTATCCGAGGAAGTAATTGAACTCCTAATTGATGTTTTGAAAGGAGATGTTAAAGGCGCAACAAAAGAAGCAGCCGATGTACTTTATCACTATCTTGTTGTACTAGCAGCAACAAATATTTCTTTTTCAGAAGTTCTTAATGAATTAGAGAAGCGTGAAGGAATGTCAGGTTACGAAGAAAAAAGAAACAGGAACCAAACTACCTAAAAAAACTTGTGGAGGTATACAATAAATGAAAGGCTCTTCATATGACCCTAATAATATATTTGCTAAGATTATCCGAGGCGAGATTCCTTGTAAAAAGTTAGACGAATGTCCCTATACTCTTACATTTTTTGATATTAATCCCCAAGCCCCTATTCATGTATTAATCATACCAAAAGGTTCTTATGTAGACATGAATGATTTTTCTAGTAGAGCCTCGATCGAGGAACAGGCGGCCTTCATCTCTGCTATTGGAAGGGCGGCTAATTTAACTGGGGCTTTTGAGGGAGGATATCGTATAATTTCAAATGTGGGTGGATTTGGTCATCAAGAGGTGCCTCATCTCCATGCACATTTATTAGGAGGAGAGTCTATAGGTCCAATACGTTCACGTTAACAGGTAATTAATGTTTTTTACATTTTTCAAAAACAGAAAAAAGAGTGTGTTATATTCATAAAAATAGCAGAATTTGAGAACTCTTTATTTTTATATTAAATTAAAATGTTCGTTTGTGGCATCATTTACGAAGTTTAGTTGCGTTTTTCTCAATTATACGCCACGTTTTTTCAGCAATATTCTTATTTGAAAAAGCTTCTATCTCGCGTATTCCGGTCGGTGAAGTTACATTTATTTCTGTTAAATATTCTCCGATTACGTCTATACCAACAAATAATAACCCCCTCTTTTTTAGGGTTGGCCCAATTTTCTCACAAATATATTGGTCTCGCTTTGTAAGTTCACATGGAACTGGTTTGCCGCCAACGTGCATGTTTGAACGCGCTTCATTCTTGGGCGGTATGCGATTAATTGCTCCAGCAGCCTTCCCATCGATAATTATAATTCGTTTATCACCATTTCGAATAGCTGGAAGATAAGTTTGAATCATCAGAGGTTCTTTATTTATGCTACTAAACATATCTAAAAGGGTGTTTAAGTTCTGGTCGTTAGGACGAATCCTAAATACACCCGCACCACCATTTCCATAGAGGGGTTTAATAATTATGTCTTTATGTTCCATGCGAAATTTAGTTATTTGTTCTTTATTATTACTGATTAGTGTAGGAGGAATTAAATCAGGGAATTTTGTGATTAGAATTTTCTCTGGCGCATTTCTGACTTCTTTTGGGTTGTTAATTACTTGTGTTGTTTTTGGGAGATGTTCTAGCAAATGAGTCGATGTAATGTAAGCCATATCGAAAGGAGGGTCTTGCCGCATTAAAATGACATCAAAATTTTTTAATAAGGTATCCTTAGTTTCTTCAATTTTGAAGTGATTTCCAACTTCGTCTTTCAGCCTTACCGATTTAATTTTCGCTTGGACACCCTCTTTACTCCAGCTTAAATCTTTCGGTTGATAAATATAAACATAGTGATTTCTTCTTTGAGCTTCCAAAGCAAGCCGGAAACTTGTATCCCCTTTGATATCAATTGACTCAATAGGGTCCATTTGAATCGCTACATGAAGTTGATTCATGGTTTATTCACGTGGATCATCTTGGAGGATAACGTAATCTTCAACCTTATCTGCATAAGATAAGTTTTTTGCATGCTGAATCACCCTATCTCGTTCAGCGGCATCTTTTGCTATACCCGTAATATATACTACACCTCCAACCACCTCGATAGAATAGTTGAGAGAATTAACGTTCATATCTGTAATCAACAATCTACGGAGGTTAGCTCCCGCAGTTGCATCTTTTGCTCTGTCTTTTAGTGATACCATATCAACGATTTCAACATTATTTATTACAGAGCGCACGCCACGAACTTCCCAAGCCAATTTGCTTGCTTCGAATTTTAGTTCTTGAGTTTCTATCCGTCCAACAAGAAGGACATTACCATCATCTACTTGAATAGAAATACCCTCAACCAGATTAATA
>CACGLE010000067.1 GCA_902573725.1 uncultured SAR116 cluster alpha proteobacterium | reverse complement strand
GCCTTTCATATCTATTATCGCGCTGTCAGGATTTATGATAGGAACGGTGTTTAGTATTCCCTTAATTTTTTCTATTTGCTTTGCATTGGTCGCAATATATCTTTTTCGTATTCAACTATCTACAATATCTTTAGATCAGAATTCCATCGTAGCGCCCCTAAATGGCACTATAACTCATGCTGAGACAAATAATTTTCCTTATAAATTAGTTCCGTTTTACCTGCCATATAAAAATATTGGGATTCAGTGCGGACTTTTATCAGCAGCTAGTCTGCACGCACCGGCATCCCTTAAGATAATACAAAAACAAAAAATAGAGGACACAAACCGACGTTCAATTTTAATTAAGGCCTTAATATTAGACTCCATTGAAAATAATAATTCAGGAGAGATAATCATGATTTTTAGTTCGTCAATGTCTTTTCTATATCCAGAATGTAATGTTGAAGTCCAAGATACCTTATCTAAGGGACAGAATTTTGGGTTTCTTCCGTTTGGCGGAAAATTAGATTTGTTAGTTTCTGATAATTTTTCGACTTCAAGAGTTGTTAATCAAACATGTATTTCGGGGGAGACAATTATAGCAGTTTTGGATTGATTTTTCGTCTCAAAACAAAATATGGGTTTAATATGAAATTAAACAGGCAAATCATTTTAAAAAAGATTTAAAGTTTAGGGAAAGTTTTTGGTGGATCGAAAATGAGATTAATTCCGTTTTTATTTGTTATTTGCGCGTTACCTTTATGCGTAACACTTTTTTGGTTAAATCCAGAATATGCTCTATTAGTTTGGGCAAATATATTGTTAATACCGTTTTTCTTTCTCGGAATTTTTGATTTCTATCAGAAAAAATCTCCTGTCTTGAGAAACTATCCCATAATAGGAAGACTGCGTTTTTTACTTCAAGAGATTCGTCCACAAATTCGTCAGTATTTTATAGAAGCAGAGGATGAAGAAGTACCGTATTCGCGACAACAGCACACTATGGTGACCGAGCGAAGTAAAGCTAAAGATGGAACACTTCCATTTGGAACACTTCAAGGTGTATATGATATTGAACACGTTTGGATAAATCATTCTTTAGCTCCAATGACAATAGAAAACAACGATTTTAGGATACATGTTGGTGGGGGAAAAAGCGGATATAAGATATCTATTATTAATATTTCTGGGACTAGTTTTGGAGCCGTTTCAGCTCAGGTAATAGAGAGTTTCAATAAAGGTGCTTTCATAGGAGGTTTTGCTCACAATACAGGTGAAGGTGGAATTACTCCATATCACCGAAAACACAATGGTGATTTAATTTGGCAGATTGGTACAGGATATTTCGGATGTCGTAATCATAATGGTGAATTTGATTCTCAAAAATTCTCAGAGAAAGCATCTTTGGATCAAGTTAAAATGATAGAAATCAAACTTAGCCAAGGAGCAAAGCCAGGCTCTGGAGGTGTTTTGTTAGCACCAAAAGTAACTAGTGAAATAGCGGCAATAAGAGGGGTACAGGCGGGTGTTAACTGTATATCACCCCCAAAGCATAGCGCATTTTACACACCAGAGAGTTTACTTAGGTTCATAGAGGATTTAAGAAGTCTAAGCGGGGGCAAACCCATAGGTTTTAAGCTAGCTATTGGGCACCCTTGGGAATTTCTAGCTATTGTAAAAGCAATGGTGGAAACAGGTATTACGCCAGATTTTATAACTGTAGACGGGGCAGAAGGGGGTACTGGCGCTGCCCCAGCTGAGTTCAGTGATAGAGTTGGAAGCCCGTTGAGGGATGCGGTTGTTTATGTAGATAATGCATTACGGGCAGCTAGTTTGCGGGATCAAATTAAAATTGGGGCATCAGGTAAGATAGTATCAGCATTTGATATAGCTAGAATTTGTGCTTTGGGTGCGGATTGGGTAAATATGGCCCGTCCATTTATGTTTGCTACAGGTTGTATCCAAGCTAGGACCTGCCACAATGGGAATTGTCCAACAGGAATTGCGACAATGGACCCAAATCGAAGCCGTGCAATAGATGTTGAAACAAAAGCTTTGGCCATTTCGCAGTTTCAGAAAACATCTCGCCAAGCTCTAGCAAAATTAATTGGTGCAGCTGGACTTCAAAATCCTAACGAATTAACAAGAAGGCATCTTGTGCACCGGGTTAGTCAGACAGAAATTATGTTAGCTTCTCAAATTTATCCAGATGCGGAACAGGGTGTTGTATTTTCGGAATCCAAATGTGATGATCCTAGGATAGCTCGGTATTGGATTAAAGTAAGTAAAGATAGTTTTCAGCCAAAGGTTCTAGAAGGCGTCTAGAAATTTACAAAAATGAATTCGTTGTTTTGTAAAATTTAATTGCAGATTTCAGCGCGTATTAATTTTTTAAGATAGGAAAAAAAGGAGAGAAAATGACCGGAGGAAGACTGACGGTAGCTGATTTTCAATCTATTTCAAAAAAAAGAAAAATTGTAAGTTTGACAGCTTATACGGCCCCAGTTGCCGCTGCTTTAGATCCGTACTGTGATTTGTTGTTGG
>CACGLE010000066.1 GCA_902573725.1 uncultured SAR116 cluster alpha proteobacterium | reverse complement strand
CAGCAGTCATAGCTAGTTATTCTTCTGGAGAAGTTAATTTAAAAAGAAGATTATTAGCATATTTTGTCCTTGCAATAATAGGGTCGTTCTTACTTACAATTTCTGCAAAAGTTCAATTACCTTTTTATCCAGTGCCAATGACAATGCAGACCCTAGTTGTACTCCTAATCGGAATGACTTATGGTCCTTATTTAGCTGCCGTAACAATTTCTCTGTATATAATTCAGGGTGTAATGGGTTTTCCAGTATTTGCCGGTGGCGGGGGAATAGCGTATTTTATCGGGCCAACTGGCGGTTATATTATAGGATTTTTAATTTCAGCAACCTTTCTCGGTTTATTGGCAAACAGAGGGTGGGGGAAAACATGGAAAACAACTGCAATCAGCATGATAGCAGGTGTTTTTATAATTTTTCTGAGTGGTATAAGTTGGCTCTCAGTTTATATCGGCTTTGAAAATGCCATTCTCAAAGGTTTTATTCCGTTTATTTATGCCGATTGTTTGAAAATTATTATTGCAAGTTTTGCTATGCCAGCAGCTTGGTCATTTGTGGATAAAATATTGAAATGATGTGCCTCTAATTTACATGATAAAATTTTTTATTTCGCAAAACTTAATTTTGACTAAATTTGAAAAAATGAATTTAATATTTATGTAGATTTTTTATTTTATATTATCATTTAAAGGATTTAACCAAAGTCTGTTTAGTTCCTGGTCAGCAACTTCTATATCATCAGTAGCGTCAAGAGCGTCTAGAATTTCTACTTCACCGCTTGATTCTATTGAAGCCATTAATTTGTCTTCTGGATTTTCATCGTCACTATGAAGCACAGATACCGCTATTATAGCAGCAATCGTTGTAACTGAAACATTTTTCTGGTTTGCTTTACGAGGAGAAAACGGGATTATATTGCTTATCTTTATCGTATTCCTATCTGGATTTTGCACAAAAATTCTCCCTATGTTTTAAAAGTTTTTTGAGAAAACCAAAAGCACTAATGCTGTTCTGAAAAGTTCCAGAGAAAAAACTACAGGTGGTATCAGTAATTGGTTTCGTCATACTATACATAGTATAATCATAAGAATAGGTGTTACCAAAGACAATAGTTTATTTGATCAAAAATTGTATTTATCACAATTTTTCTTATATGTTCGCCTTTGAATGTTAGCCGCCAACACTTCTAATTAATAGTGTACCAACTGGTTTGTCGTTTACGTTCCGAACTGGCTCAGTTACAGCACTTATAACTTTCGTTTCCACTCCAAAATTATCTACTATATTTGCACTAATTCTTATTTTCATTCCAACGAGCGCCTGTCCTAGCAAAATTGTGGGTGAATTAGCTGGTAAGTTTATTGAGTCCCAGGTTCGGCCGTCTGTAGAAGCTTCCCATCTGAATGCGGTGCTTGCTATACCATCATAATCTGCAAGACTACTCAAACTGGCTACTAACTCATTATTTTCGATTGCTTGACCACGAATTACGATTTCCCCTGTTAGTGGGTTGTCTACGTTTGCAACCAATTCGGTTGGTTCTGTATATAGTGTTTCAGATGTTCCAAAACCATCGATATAGTTGATTACCGCTCTGTAACTGTATCCGACATCGGTTTGATTGAGGCTTACAGCGGAATTTGATTTATCTGGTAGTCTTTGCCAATTTGCTTTCGTTGTTGAACGCTCCCAATCAATATTTATTGCACCTAGTCCGTCCTCGTCTGTGATTCTGCTTAAATCAACACTCAATGTTTTGTTTTCACGTGCTTCCCCAACTATTACGGGAGCTCCGACGGGATTATCATTAACATTTTTAACAGCAGAAGAGCTTGGGCTAATAATAACTTCAGAATTGCCCTGCCCATCCACATAAGATACTTGAACACGCAAATATTTGTTTACATGTTGGTCTCTTGGGGTGAATGTGGGTGTTATTGCACCTGGAACAATACGCCACTCATCCCCATTTTCTGAAATTTGCCATTGTATTTGTGTGTTTCCAATACCATCACCATCTTGAATATTAGAAGTATCAATAACAAGCTGTTCGTCTTCGATAGCATCAAAACCAGTTCCTCGGCTCGATTGCGCACTCTCAGAGGATGCAGTTTCAGTTTTTTGCTTAAATGCGTCACTAGTTGTTATCGCGTCAGATTTTGTTATAACTCCAGAACCTTTACCACCATCGTTTGATTTATTTTCACTGCCTGAGCTTGGGGTATCTTTTTTATTTAAAGCATCCTTTGCATTGGACGAATTTGTTTCAGAGCTTGACTCAGCTAATTCAGCTGCAAGCGTGTCAAATTCCGATCCATCCCCTCCAGCAAAAGCAACTTGACAAGACAATGAGATTGATGTCACCAAAAGTAATCCGTATTTATTGAACATAAACCTGCTCCTATAAACGTACTGCAAGTAATTCTGCGTTTTTACGTAATAATGTCCATAATAAATTATAATGTTCCGATAATCTGACTTATTTTGATAAAAAAATCAATAAGAGACCTTATTCTATACCTATTTGTATGCCATGTTGATAGTAATACAATAAAAAATAAAAAGCTGTTTATTAAAATTTCTTCAAA
>CACGLE010000065.1 GCA_902573725.1 uncultured SAR116 cluster alpha proteobacterium | reverse complement strand
TCCTCGAGTGGCAAGCTTTGCAAAAGAAGCAGGGTGGGAATTTATGGGCCACGGTTTTTTTGCAAGGCCCCACGCACAGACTCACCTACCAGAAAGAGACTATCCAGCGTGCTGTGGATTCAATAGCAAATTTTGTTGGTGAGCAGCCACGCTCTTGGGAAAGCCCTGGTTTAACGGAAACAGAAGAAACACTTGACTTCTTGCGAGCCGCTGGAATTGAGTATGTCGCTGATTGGGTAATTGATGACCTTCCACAGGAAATAGCAACTCCTTTTGGCACCATCACCACAGTTCCTTATTCGGTTGAGACAAATGATATTACTATATACGCGCTGCAACAGCATAAATCAGATGAATTTTTAAATAGAGGGAAGGGACAATTTGATAGGCTTTATGAAGAAGCTGAACATAATGCAAGAATTATGGTGATATCCGTACACCCTTATATTACAGGTGTACCACATAGGATTAAATATCTTGAAGCCTTATTGGATTATGTGATGGAACATGACGAAGCAGTTTTCATGACAGCATCTGAAATCGGTGACTGGTATACAGGTGAAATGGCTAAATTAAAAGATTAAATAATTCAGTAGTCTGATAAAAAATAGTCGCTTTGATCAAGTGTGATATCTGGTAATATTGTATCTGAAATATCTTCAATATTAAATGCTTTGATGGTCATTGATATGAGTGTGTAATACCCACATATAGCTGTTAAATCAATAACACCTGCGGTTCCAAGGCATGAAATTGCATTTTCATAATTATTGTCTGAAACAAGTTTATCTCGGTGTAATTCGGCACAGTAGTCAAAAACAGCCTTCATAGAAGAGTCAATAAAATGTGGCCTTTTTGCATACGAAATAGCGTTTATTATATCGTCTGCTATTTCTGCCTCCCTTGCAGAAGGCACATGATGCACCCATTCAAATTGCGCAGACCAATAGCGAGCTGTCACTAAGATAGCTAATTCTGATAATCGTGGTGGAAGACAGCTATCAAAACGTGCATATTGACCAAGCGCTTGTGCGTGTTCGGCTAATTCTGGATTTCGCATCCAAATGCGCAATGGGCCAGCGACACGTCCTCTTGGACCGTTTTCAATAGTTTTATAAACCTCTGCTTGCTTTTCCGAAAAGGTGCTTAAATCAAGGTCAGGTAATCTTGCCTGTGTCATAATAATCTGAACTTTCTTTAATTTGAATGTGGGTTTGAAATGGTATCAATTTTCCCTTTAAAGAAAATGAGTGCATCCAAATCTGTTTGCTTAAAATCTAATACTTCACCTACGATTATGATATGATCACCACCTTCATAAAGAGCCCATTTCTTGCAAGAAAAATAGGCCAAATTACCATCAATAACAGGCATGCCGTTTGCGTTTTCAGTATAGGATACATTTTCAAATTTGTTTTCAATAGGCTTTGCAAATTGCCAAGCTGTATTTTCTTGTTCTGCACATAGCACATTAATTACAAAATGGTTGCTTCTCTCAAATAAAGGCATGCTTGCCTGCTCCTTTCCAATTGAAAAAAGGCATAAAGGTGGGTCAAGGCTAAGGGATGAAAACGAGCTCACGGTAATACCCGTTGGGTTTTGTTCCTCATCTTTAAGAGAAACGATTGTTACTCCTGACGGGAAACAACCAAAAGCATTTCGTAACTTTCTAGTATCAAATTGTGTCATTCAGTTCTCTTTTGTGTAAACTTAATTATGTTATCTTTGCTGGTCTGCATAATTTAAGGATATAGTTTCATGAATCCATAAATTATCAATAATTTATATCTGTTATGTTGTATTAAACGCTTTTGAATAGCATAGCAATCAAGTTGCGAAGCGAAAGTCAGCTTCATCTTTCATGGCAGTGTAATAAATTCCCCTAAAAATATAAAAACTATATAAAATTTTTTTATCTTTATGTTTCCAATTAGTTTAACAAATTAGTATATTTTTATTTGTTATTAAACAAGGAGTTTAAACTATGTTACTCGGATTAATAGGCGTTGGTAAGATGGGGCGTGCAATTTGCGAGCGTCTTATGGAAACAGGTAACGAGCTTATAGTTTGGAACCGCTCTTTAGAAAAAATATCTGACCTAAAAGGTGTTACAGTTGCCTCTAATCCTGCAGAAGTCGCATCATCTGCAGATATAATTATTTCCATTTTAGCAAATGATAATGCGACTCAGGCAGCTTATTTTGATGAGGGTGGTTTAACTAGCATATCACTTCACGGAAAATTGATAATTGAAATATGTACAACCTCGCCAGAACGTGCTGTTGAGCTTGAAAATTCGGTTAAAGAAAAAGGTGGGCAATTTGTTGAAGCCCCTGTGGGAGGAACTGTCAAGCCTGCAAGAGAGGGAACGCTATTAGGGCTGGTGGCAGGGGACAGGGATGCATTTGACCGTGCTGAACCTATTTTAAAGCAACTCACCAGAAGAATAGAGTATCTCGGTGATACTGGTGCTGCTGCTGCTATGAAACTAGCAATTAATTTACCCTTGATGGTCTACTGGGGGGCTTTAGGAGAAGCTGTAGCAATGGCAATAAAAAAAAGATATTCCTGCAGAACAGGCTATGAGCATATTGGTAGATAGTTCAGGGGCCATTGGAGCAGCAAAAGTAAGATGCCAGCCAATATTAGAGATGATTCAAGAAGGCCAGTCAGCAGCTTCAAACTTTACGATGTTTAACGCGATTAAAGACATGAAACTAATGGTTGGCACTGCTCAATCAATGGGTTTTGAGAGCCCTATTATTGATGCGGCACGT
>CACGLE010000064.1 GCA_902573725.1 uncultured SAR116 cluster alpha proteobacterium | reverse complement strand
GTATCACGAAAACGTTGATATATCGCTATATGAGCAAAAGCTTGAGGCAATGCTTAAAAACCCTCCTTTAATACACCCTTTAAAGGTAGATGAAAAAATATTTCCTCAACTTAGTTGGCCTTCTTCCCTTATAATCGACAATAATAATTCTTTTGTTGGCTATTTGATGCCAAGAATGTCTTTAAATTCATCTGTCTCGCTAGAACGTTTTTTACAAAAAAGAATGCGCAGACATGAGAAATTACCAGAATATTACGGACATCGAATAAACATTGCGTATAATTTATCAACAATCGTTGAGGCACTCCATATGAAGGGTCATTATATCATTGACCTTAAACCACAAAACTGTTTTATCCACCGCTCGAAAATGTATGTAACAGTTTTAGATTCAGATGGTTTCTCAATTTTAGATGCTCAAAAAAAACGTTACCCAGCATTCCAGTTCACCGAAGAATATATTGCACCAGAGTTTATTAGTAAGTCCCCTAGTAGTTTAGGAAAAAATCAGGATAATTTTGCTCTAGCTGTAATCATATTTAAGTTACTAAATAACGGCATTCACCCTTTTCAAGCAGTTATGAAAAGAAAGCAGAAAACAATTCATGAAATGGTTAGGGAAAGGAAATATTCTTATGGGAGAAATGGTCCAAAAAATTTAATTCCGAATTATCAGTCCATTCACCAATTTTTTCCAAATGATTTGAGAGATTTATTTGATAGAGCTTTTATTGAGAAAGACAGGCGACCAAATGCCAGTGATTGGAAACTTTTACTGAGAAAGTTTGCAGAAAGTGGTAACTCACAAATGCAAAGATGCGAAAAAAATCCATCTGAACACATTGATTTTGGACTAGGTTGTGGTTTTTGCGCAATAGAGCACCAAAAGGGTGAATTAAATTTTAGTAATAAACAAATAAGTAAAAATATCAATAAGAAAATCAAATCATCAAAAAGCATAAAAAATATACAAAAATCTCACTTGGCTAGTAGAGGTTCTATTAATGCTATTGAAGGGTATCTACTGGCAAATATTTTGAAAAAGATTAGTAAGAACAAACCGTTTAAAACTTGGCATGGAATACTTATTCCAATAATTCTTTGTCTAATTATTCTTCTTGAGGAATATTTAGTAGTATGAGTTTAACTGTTATAATTTTAATTTTATTTACATTTTTATTTTGCTTGAGAAATTTTTTTCAACTATTTCGTTTTAAACCAAAAAGCGTTGCTGATTTCTTAATGACTGAAGAAGAAATAGCCAAATACGAAAAAATTGAGAAAGAGTTTTTGGCTCAGGAAAGGAAAATATCTGATATACAAGATTATCATGAAAGATTAAAAAATATTGGCGCAAATACAAGAAAAAATAAAGATGGAACTTACGATAGAAGAAGCAAATATAGTGACCTTTTGAACCTTGAACTCCCAAAATTACCCAAAAAAGTTGAAAAAGAGTTAAAAATTGGTAAATCTTTAACTGGAAAACTTGAAACCTATCGCAAATTATATGATACACGCAAAAATAAATGGACTAACAATTTAGCAAGTAACTATGCTTTTGTTTTTTACCTAATTTCTACCTTACCCACAATCATAACAGCAATGGTATTTGATAATCAAATCGGGAAAATTATAATTTGGGTGCCAATAATCTTCTATTTTTTAATCAAAGGCATTTATAAAAAAGAAATAGGAAAGCTTTTAAACGAACATGAGAGGTATTATAATATAAAAGCCTTTCTGCCATAACCTTTATTATTTTCAGCAGTTTTTCTATTTATTGTTTCTGGGTTGATTTTTCTATCGGTCTTGCAGATGCATTGTACGAATCTGCGTTTATAAAACCTTCCTGCTGCAGAAATATTAGAATATCTGGCCAGAAAACATAATAGATTAAAAAGTATATCCAAATTGAGTGAAATGGACCAAAAACATGCCGTTTTCTCCATTGCCTTGCCCCAAATGTTACGTTGCGTTTCTTTCCCCATTCTGTCGGAAAATAATAGACAAATGCTAAAAAAACATAACCAGGTAAAAATATAAGTAAAGATATAAACTTCATATTGAAAAAGCTTGTTTAATTTTTTATGGTCGTTAATTAACACTTCTTTAAAAAAAAGAATAGATGCGTATTGAGAATAAATTGTTAAGAAATATTCTAACTATTTTTGCATATTATTATAGTGGTAAAAAATGAAGACAGGAATAACTGACCAACCAAATCTCCATGAAGAGCAAGATTTATTAGGATTAAAAACGCATTCAGAGGCACTCAGACGATTTATTGAACAAACTGATACTCCTATGACAATCGGTCTTCAGGGTGAATGGGGAAGTGGGAAGACCTCATTAATGAATGAAATTCAAGGTTATTTTAAAATTAGAAATAATGAGAATAACCAGTCTAAAATCCTACAAATCTGGGTAAACACCTGGGAGAAATCGCTTTTAAAAAAACCAGAAGATGCATTAGTTGAAATTATAAATTATATAATAAGTCAATTAGTGATAGCCGACAGCAAAGTAAATAAACATAACAGAAAGAAGAAAATATTAGGCTTTGCATTATCAAAGTCTGCCAAAATTGCGGCATCATTTGCTGGAAAAACTGCGGAAAGATTGGCAGATACACTTATACCAGAGACTGACCCCGATATTTCCGGGGTAAAAAAAGAGCTTGAACAATCCGTAAAAGAATTGGAAGAGAGAAAAACTAATCCATATAATAAGATTGTAATTTATGTGGATGATTTAGATAGGCTTGAACCAAAGCAAGCGGTTGCTATACTAGAATTGTTTAAAAATC
>CACGLE010000063.1 GCA_902573725.1 uncultured SAR116 cluster alpha proteobacterium | reverse complement strand
TTAACTCATTTGTAAGCACTAAGATAGCATCAGTTCGATTTTTATTCATTTCAAAGGGGTACATTACCTCTGCAGATGTCCCAGGTACGTATTTACCTATCTTTCTAGGGTCTCTATCAAATGCAACGCGTAATGAGTTTCTAAAGCTCGGAGTGTACGCTAAAAAAAGGCTCATTGACCCACCAGCTCCGTAAATAGAGGGTTTATTAGCCTCTAATAATTTAGTTTGGTCCTGTATAAACTTTTCTACTGAATTTAGTAAATAGCCTGTCTGTTGTATCTTTTTTAGGGCGGTTTCAACTTCTGTTGAGCTAACACTAGATCTTACATTTGGATTTTTTTGATAGGCCGCGTAAATGACTGAGTGATTCGAAAATACGGCTTTACATTCTAGTTGGGCCTTAGCCATCATAAAATTTAGTGTACCTAGAGTAAAAATAGATTGGTGTTGATGGAAAACCATGTAATGGGGTAAATCACTGTGTAACCAATGTAAGTTTGGAACTTCCACTATAAGAACGCCATCATCTTTTAAGGCTGGAGTTATTTTCTTGGTAACTTTAAGTGGATTAACGAAGTGTTCATAAATAAGGTATCCACAAATAATATCGAATTTTTTTTCTGGAAGTGTTATATTTTCAAAATTTCCTTCAATCACATTATCAGCGATATTGAAAGCCTCTTTTGTAGGCTTAAAGTCTGCAATCCATTTTTCCGAGGCTTCAGGTACAACATTAATAAAGGAATTGGTTCCACCCCCAAGTTCTAAAATCGCTTTATTTTTGTAAAAGTTTTGTCCACCCCATGCTAAAACTTTTGCTTTTCTATCTTCCTGATTGCCTTGTTCATCCATAACACACACCCCTTCATCATAGAGGCTCTCAACAAAAGAAGGGGTCATATCGTTTAATTGTGCCAGACCACAGCTATTGCAGACAAACACTGTGGTTTCCTGGTCGCAAGTGAAAGCATTTTTGGGTACCGGCCATAAATGTATTGGAAGTGGCGGGGATAACCAAGCTATCTTAAGATCCGTTGCTCCACAACCTCTACATGAGCAAATTTTGTTAATGTTGTTCATAATATCTTTTAGTCACTTACCACTTGTTAGTGTTGTGTAGTTTTTATTTAAAAATTACACAAGAAAAAATTGAACATTAAATTTAAGAGGTGAAAAATTTAAATGATAACTACTCCCAAAATGTTGACTGTCTATTTCAAATCAATTTTCTAACATCCTTCATATCAGTTAGTTTTTTTCAGGTTTTTTCTAATCCAATTCTCCAAATCAATCTCAGATTGTATCAACTTCACGCCATGAGATGCAGGATCATTGGGATCAAGCATGTTTAGAGGATCAAAATAACAAGATGGCTTTCCCAAAAACTTGCCTATTACAGACGGGGATGTCCACGGCAATGAAATAATTAAATCTGCTTTTTTAATTACGTGATGTGCAGCTAATTCTGGATTTAGCTTAATTATATTTGATGAACTGTTCAGTTTATCAAGAAAATTAATATATCCCCTATCATCAACTTTGTGAATTTGTCTCTTTTGTTTCAAATAAATTACAAATGAAAATTTATCTGCAATATTTAAAACAGATTTTAGCGCAGATATTGATAATTTCCTGTTATAGTAATAGAAAGGTGTAAGTTGCTCTATCCATGCTTTTCTTTTGGGCGCAACATCAAAGTATGCGATTGATATTTTTTCTGTGTCCGGAACACGGGCATTCGCGTCTGAAAACCAAATTGGACCTTTAACAGAGAAATTAATTTTATTTTCAATTGCATTTTCCAAATATATCCTTTGTTTTTCATCCCACCCAGTTATATTTTTCCAATTCATTTTTCTAAAATAGGCATATGGAGTTTTTTTATTATTTTTCTTTTTGAATCCTTCAATATTTGTAGAATAAAGTAACATTTCAACTTTGCCTTTGCGTGCTTCAAATACTTCAGTCCAAAGAGGCTTTAACAACATATTCGAGGTTGTAAAAATGTATGTTCTGCACAGGCAATTTTGCGGGGTTAAAGAAACTTTTTTGGCTAATGCTGCCTCTCCTAAGAAAAAAGAATACTGCCACTCACCAAAAAACATTCGATAGAATGAATACATGGAAGCTCCAATAGACCAATTTAAAAAGCTAAAAAAGGCTCTAAAAGATAAGAATTTTGGTAATGGATTATCTACGTAACAATATGTTTTACTTCTTGTAGTATCTTTTATATTGTGAAGGATTAATTGATTGGCCTTTAAAATATTTTTTTCTACCCACGAACCTAAATTATAACTTTGATTTGCTTGGGTAACTTTATGTGGGAGATTGTTTTTACTTATTCCTGTTATAAATATATTATTAGGATATTTAATTTTATTTTTTATTTGCTCGAATTTTAATTGGTTGAATATTATTTTGCAGCCATACAACCACATTAGGATTATGAATATCATCCAACAAATACTTGATAAAAAATTGTTTACCATCAGTTCATTTTTTTCAAGATTTGCTCTCATTTCTCGTGGCATAACTGCAATAATTCTGCCTGGAGATTGTCTCCTTAAATGACCAAATTGAAAAAGTAACATCTGTGAAAATAGTTTTCCGCTCACCCGATAAAGAAGATGTTGTGATATTGACAATTCGATTACATTTGCTTTTACGCATTTAGGAAAAAATTTTTTATTTTTGATTGTCCAATTACAGGACCCAGCATCCGCCATTTGATGAAAACATTCCTCAAGGATCCTCTCTCTGTTAGACTGTCTTAATCTTCTAGCACCTCTCATGACTCTTCTAAGAACGGTTCTTTTAAATCTTTTTACAAAGCTGAGATTGTTTATCATAATAGTGTACCAGGAAAAAATTTCGATAAAGAATAGATTTGAATATTCCCTCAGAATAAATTTTTCTAAAATTACCTAATTACTTATA
>CACGLE010000062.1 GCA_902573725.1 uncultured SAR116 cluster alpha proteobacterium | reverse complement strand
CCAATCTCTATAGATGAATTTTGACAAATTAACTTCGCTTGGCTCAGGTAAATAGAAGGAGGACATACAATGACCTTAGAATTAACAGCAAGGTAGGGCATAATGTCCTGTTTTATCTCTGCAAGTATGTAATTGAGAAACTCAATATTACCATTCATCTTCCAATTCGCTGCAAAAATCATTCTTCTCTCCTGATTTGAGTAATGTTTTTTTAAAACCGAATAGATGTTTAAACAGCATATACTAAAACATTTTAAAATAGAAATACTTGTATCTATAATAGCTTTTTGTAAAAAAATTATCTTGTTTTTATTTGTAGCTTTGACCTTCGGTTAAAGCCCTGGTAGAAACGAAATTAGTACATAGTTTTCTGATAAACATAAGGATTCTAAAACGTAATGTTACAATCAATAAGAACAGGCTCAAAATCGCCATTTATGAAAATCTTTTTAGTGTTTCTCGCTGGTGGTTTTGCTATTTGGGGAATAGGCGATGTTTCAACAGGTTTTTTTGGCCCTGGTGATAAAGCTATTAAAGCTGGCTCTAAATCCCTATCAGCCCTTGAAGTCGCTCAAGAATTCGATTTTATTAGAAGAGCTCAATATAACAGCATTTCAACGGGAGATGCATTACAATTTGGTCTGTTAAATAATGTAATGTCAACTATGGCAAGAACTTTACTATTTGAAGCTGAGGCCTCAAGATTAAACGTAGTCTCAACGCGCTCCATGCAAAAATCTGCCCTGTTAAGACAAGTTGCCTTTCAAGATGAAACAGGAACGTTTTCTCAGGGTCGCTTTGTCAGTGCTCTGTCTCAGGCAGGTTTGTCTGAAGGTGACTATCTAGCCCAACTAGACAAATCTATAATTTCACAACAAATTTCAGACAGTATTTCGTTAGGAGCTAAATTTCCAAATAGCATATCAGAGGAGCTTGCTAAATATGAGTTAGAAAGACGAATAGCAAAAATTATTAACTTTGATATTAGACCTGATGAGCAACCAATCCCTGATGTTAACGAGCTTCGTGACTGGTTCAAGAAAAACATTGAAAATTATGATGCACCAGCTTTAAGGGATATAAAACTTCTTCTCATCTCTCCGGACGATCTTAAAAGTGAGGTAGAGTTGTCGCTCGATGAGATGAAGGAAGCATTTGAGCAACGCAGCGATGAGTTTAAAACTCCGGAGAAACGTGTAGTAAGACAAATGGTATTTGAGACTGCTGAACAGGCTCTTGCTGCCAGAAATGCAATCGATTCTGGCACTGAATTCGGAGAAGTCGCAGAGACGCTTCTTGGGTTGACCAATGAGGACATTTTTTTAGGCGAACTTACTTTTAATGACTTAGATATTTCAATGGCTGACAGCATTTTTAATGCAGAGGCAGGCGCATTGGTTGGCCCAATAGAATCTTTATTTGGTTATAATCTAGCAATTGTCGACGTTATTATACTTGGTAGCAATGACTCATTCGATGATGTAAAAGAGCAAATTAATGTGACATTAAGAATGGAAAAGGCCATTGACCTTGTATATGAAAAAATAAATTTAATCGAAGATTCACTTGGGACTGGATCAACACTAGAAGAAGTTGCTATTCAAAATAGCCTTACCACCCAAACCATCAATAATTTAGACAAACAAGGCAACAATATTGATGGAGAGGCGTTCGTTGGCCCAGAGAGCGATATCGTATCAATGACAGATTTTCTAGAAACCAGTTGGTCCACCGATATTGAAGAAGTTAGTACATTAATAGATGCTGGAAATGACACCTTTTTTGTTCTAAAACCCATCAAGGAGGATGAACCAAGAAAACGTTCTTTTGAGGAAGTAGAAGAACGTGCAAAATCAGATTTTTTACTTGAAATCGCGATTGCATCAGCAAAGCTAAAAGCACAAAATCATATGCGTATCGGGCCGTCAATTTTTGAAGATATTGATCCCACTTCACCATTTCGACGTTCAGGTGTCGGGTTGGACAATTCCGATGCACGTCTAATTGCTCAAACAGCTTTTGAACAACCAATAGAAGCCGCTAAAATAGTTGAAACTGGAAAACATATATTAATTATAAAAACAGCCGAAATAGTTCCAGCCAGTGAAACAGAAGTAGCTGACACAGCTGCCTTTTACTTATCTCAACTAAATCTTGCAGCATCGAAAAACATTTCTGATGCTTTGTCTGTCAGTTTGTCAGAACGTCATAAATTAGAACTTTATCCCGGCATGGTGCAACAACTCTTAGTGGGGCAGAATAACTAACAAGAAATAGTTTTCTTATACAAGGAAATTAGTGTGCGAGATGATTAATCATAATTCTCATCAAATGTTTGAGCCGTTCTTAGCTAACTATATCCATGGTAAGAATCAAATATGTTATCGTGTGATGCTAGCTGATACACAAACAGCTGTTGCAGCCATGCTGAAACTTTCAAAGGAAGGTTCCTATTCCTGTCTTCTTGAATCTGTAGAAGGAGGTAAAGTTAGAGGACGTTTTTCAGTTATTGCTATAGAACCAGATTTAATCTGGCGCTGTAAAAATAATTTAGTGGAGATTAACAGAAATCCCAGTGTAGACCTAGATGATTTCTTATCTGAAAACTCCCAAAACCCTCTCGATGATTTGCGTTCAATTCTTAGTGAAGGTAAAATGGAAAATACGCTTCCTCTTGCACCAATGGCGGCTGGATTATTTGGCTATTTTGGATATGAGATGATACGCCATGCGGAGAACATCCCAACTAATAATCTCGATGAATTATCTCACTATGATAGTATATTTATTAGACCATCTATTGTTGCGATTTTTGATCGACTGGAAGACACAATAACAATAGCTACGCAAATTAGATATGACGAAAGAAAGCCAGCTGAAGTTGTCTGGGAAAATGCGCAAAAGCGCATTAAAGCCGCTGAAGCTAAATTAAATTCAGTTCTTAATATAGAAAAGCAACAAAAAGTAATAGAAAAAGAATTAAATCCATCAGCTAACTTGTCAGAAAATCAATATAAAAATATGGTTA
>CACGLE010000061.1 GCA_902573725.1 uncultured SAR116 cluster alpha proteobacterium | reverse complement strand
TTCTTGGTCGCTTGTTTTTCCTGAATAGTTTTTTTCAAACTCTTTAACGATTTTTTGAGAAGCAGATACGCCTAGATCTGATGAGATAAGGGCTTCTTCCAAAGCTTCCATCGTGTCAGTATCTATTTTTTTTCCTACAAAAATCCCAGAAAGCTTGCTTTTAGCTGAAGAGGAAGTCTTTTTTAAACCTTCAGTAAGTTTTTTTAACCAACTCATTACAGTAACTCCACAACTACTGATGGTGAGTCATTTCCATGAGATTTAGCGTGTAAGATTTTTACAGGAAGAATATTACCAGAGGGCAACAATTTATCATGCGCAAGTTTAACACGAATAAAGTTGCGTAAATACCCTTGGTTGGCCTTTTCAAGCAATAACTCATCATATTTGTTTACCCGTAATGAAACTAATTTATCGAGTTGTTTTCTTCCCATTTCTCGAAGAGCTGAAGCCCTTCGTTTTATGTCTGATGGATTTGTTTTAGGCATTTTGGCTGCAGGAGTTCCTTCTCTATCTGAATAACTGAAAACATGTAAATGAGACAAATCAGCTTGCTCAATTAATTTAATTGTTGCTTCGTGTGCTCTCTCGGTTTCGGTTGGGAAGCCAGCGATTAGATCTGCGCCAAATACAGTATCAGGTCGTCTTCTCCGCAGTTCGCTGCATAAACGAATGACGTCTCGAGCCAAATGCCTACGTTTCATTCTCTTCAAAATAACATCATCTCCATGCTGAACCGATAAATGTATGTGGGGCATCAATCTAGGCTCGTTCTCAAACGCAGCCATTAAAAAATGATCAAATTCTGCTGGGTCAATAGAGGATAATCTTAATCTTGGTAAGTTTGGTACCTCTCTCAAAATTTGCAAAACCAACCACCCTAATTTTGGTTTACCGGGCAAATCTTGACCCCAGCTAGTGAGGTCTATTCCAGACAGAACTACTTCTTTTATACCATTGTCGGATAACTTTCTTACACTTTTTACAATTTGTCCTGCCGCAACAGAGCGAGACTGACCCCGACCATAGGGAATAATGCAAAAACTGCACCTATGATTACATCCTTGCTGAATTTGCAGAAAACCCCGCGTATGTTCCTCAAAACTGTCAATCATATGCGATGCTGTTTCCTTTACTTTGGAAATATTAGTAACTTCTATACTTGAGAGTTGATTATTTCGTAATCTTTGCCAGCTATCTGCCAAAAGTTTTTCCTGATTTCCTATCACGCAATCCACTTCTGACATCGTATTCCATTTTTCTGGATTAATCTGAGCCGCACATCCAGTCACTATAATTTGTTTGTCAGGCTGTTCTCTTTTTATTTTTCTAATTGATTGTCTTGCTTGCTTTTCAGCCTCTGATGTAACAGCGCACGTATTAAAAATTACTGTATTATTTAGATATGAATCTGTCGCATGTTTACGTATTATTTCAGATTCCCAAATATTCAATCGACATCCAAAGGTCTTAATGGTCGGGCGATTAGAAGACATAGGACTATGACATTTCAACTTGAGATAATAAATCAGAAAGTTGTCCAGAAAAACTTTTTGTAACAGGCCCTGTCATAATAACTCTATTCTTTCCTGAACTTTCTTTTTTCAGTATGCCTTTTTCTTCAGTTACTATTTCAATCGAAAGACTTCCACCATCAAGCAAAATTTCCACCTCTCTATTAATAAAACCATGTCTTGCTCCAGCAACTGCAACCGCACAAGCGCCAGAACCACATGCCTTTGTAATACCTACACCCCGCTCCCAAACACGCATACGCATCCTTCCATCAGACAATTTTTGAACAAATTCAACATTTGTTCTATCTGGAAAACTACAGTGATTTTCGATTAATGGTCCGATTTTTTCAAGTTCTATAATTTCACAATTAGGCACAAAAAATACTGCGTGCGGATTACCCATTGAAACCAAAGTTGCTGTATTTGAAATTATTTCTGAAAAGGGCACAAACAACAAATCGTCTAATTGTAATTTGGAGTTATCAAATGGAATATCTTTTGGCAAAAAATGTGCCGGCCCCATATCAACTGCGATCATACTCCCATTTAAGTATGCACTTACTATACCCGAGATGGTTTCTATGAAAACTTTTTGTTTTTTTAATTCAGACAATAAGACGGAAGCGACACATCTCGTGCCATTACCGCATGCGTTAGCTTCACTTCCATCAGCATTTAAAATTTGCAAGTAAATATCACCTGTTCTTTGGGCAGGATGCATAATCATTATTTGATCACAACCTATACCTAGGTGTCTATCTGAAATGATTTTAATTTGCTTAGATGATAAGTTAATTGGCATTTGTCTGCCATCAAGCAAAACAAAATCATTCCCTAACCCATGCATTTTTGTGAATTCTATCATTATAAAACTATCAATGACTAATATTTCATTTTGAGTAAACTATAAAAACTTTTACTACAAAAGTCATAGGAGTTGAAGGGTAATGGGAACATGGTCTGACGGTTTTTCCCAACCTCTTGTATTTTTGTGTATTTCAACTTTATCTATCTTCGACGCAAGGTCAATACTGACCCAAATATGATCGAGCCTTCTTCCGCGATCGCTCTCGATATAATTTCGTGCTCTGTAAGACCACCAACTATATAAAACTTGCTCTGGCCCAAAAAACTCTCGGACTGCGTCAAGCCATCCACCTTTTTTCTGCATATCAATAATTTTTTTTCGCTCTATATCAGTATGGCTAACGACGTTTCTTAATTGCTTGGTTGACCAAACATCTGAAACCAAAGGAGCTACATTCAAGTCACCCACCAAAAGTGCCTTAACTGGCGTATTTTTCTCAAAATAATCTGTTACTTCCGCGATAAAATCTAATTTATGGCCAAATTTAAGATTCTCAAATCTATCAGGAATGTCACCTCCTGCAGGAAGGTAAATATTATGTATTTTTACACCACTTATCTGAGCCACAATGTGTCTACAGTCTCCCTTTCCAACCCAGTCTTGGTAACTGATATTTTCGATTGGCAATCTTGATAAAATAGCAACCCCATTATAGGATTTTTCCCCTCTAATTGCTTGATATGAAAATCCAG
>CACGLE010000060.1 GCA_902573725.1 uncultured SAR116 cluster alpha proteobacterium | reverse complement strand
AGAAATATCGATGAGTAAACTAGATAAAATAGATAAATTAATTCTTTCTGCTTTGCAAGAGGACGCCCGAATTACAAATTTAGACCTTGCAAAAAAAGTGGGGCTGTCACCATCTGCATGTCTTCGAAGAGTAACGTCATTAGAAAACACAGGTACTATCAAATCCTACAATGCCGAATATAATTTATCAAAACTTGGACATGACGTTCTTGTTTTAGTTAGAATTACACTAAAAGGCCAGTCTGCTTTAATGATGTCAGAGTTTGAGGATGAGGCAAAAAAAATACCTCAAATACTTGCATGTTTTTTAATTGCAGGCCAAGAGGATTATTTACTTAGAATAGCTGCAAAAGATGTAAATGATTTTGGAAACATTCATGCAACCTATCTATCTGCCCTTCCCCATGTTCTCCGGATGGAAAGTAATTTTGTATTACGCCCAGTTTTCAGCAGAGGGTTGGATGCGAGTATATTTTAAGAATGAACATGTTTAAAATAAAACCAAACTTTAATATTGATTTCACTAGACCCGAAGAGCTATTGCGTAATTTTTAATAATCTTAATTTTTTCTTTAAATTTCGTCCAATCATCTCTCTCAGATATACATGACCAGATATCTTCAACTTCATCAATTGACAAGCTAGAAGCTAAAGATTGGCTAAAGTATTCAGGTCGAGATGCCTGGCGAGCCTTTTGAACACTCAATATCTCTAGAAAAGGTATTATTTCCTTAGATTCTGTTTGTAATGTTTTCGGTTCAAAACCGGCATAGTATTTGTGAAAAAGGTAATCTAAATTAATTTTACTCTTTGAAGTTGCATTAAAAAACAATGATACGAAAACATCTTCTTTTATATCCGCAGGTGGTAAGACACCAAACCTCCAACAAAGCTTTTTAAATAATGCTGACTGCATCTTGGGATAAAATTCAGAAAGCTCTTTTTCTAATTCTTTTTCAGAAACAAACTCAACAAGGCAATCGGCAAATCTACATAAAGCCCATAATGCTGCTTCAGGTTGTTTACCATATGAATATCTCTCATCGTGGTCAAAATATGCAGCTGTAAAATTAAAGTCCATTTTTACGAGAAAACGCCAGGGTCCATAATCGAAAGATTCACCCGTCAAATTAAAGTTATCTGTGTTTAACACACCATGCACAAACCCACTAGACATCCAACCCGCAACCATTTCTGCGACATTTTCAACCAAAGATTTTAAAAGATGCTTTAAAAGTTCTTTAGGTGCAAAATTATAGTCAATTTTTGGATAATAATACTTCACAACATATCTTGCGAGTTTTAATATCTCGTCATGCTGATTTAAATATGCAAGTCTCTGAAAGCTACCAATCCTGATATGGCTGTGTGATAATCTTACCAAAACAGCTGCACGTGCAGGGGATGGCTCATCCTGACGTTGCAATTTTTCTTGCGTTTCAAATACACTTAGGATTTTGCAGGTATTTACACCCAAGGCAATGAGATATTCGCTCGCTAGCACTTCCCTGAATGCACCTTTAAGTGTAAGCCTCCCATCTCCACTTCTTGAAAATGGAGTTTTTCCAGAACCCTTTGTTCCTAAGTCCATAAGACGCTTAGTCTTATTTTCAATTAGTTGCGCATATAAAAATCCTCTTCCATCTCCTATGTAGGGATTGTAACTTCCAAATTGATGCCCATGATAACAGAGTGCTAATGGCGACTTAAAACTATTCGGAAATGGAACAAATAAACCAAAATAAGATTTCCATTCTGCATTATTTAACTTATCTAAAGAAACTGTTTTAGCAGCATCCTGATTTCTATACCTTTGGGTAAGATTGCCAAATGTTGCAGGTTGAACTTTAGCAAAATGTCTTTCACCTAATAATTCATGGAACACGGCTGGTTTCATATTAAAAACTAATTTATTTTTATACTTTTGGAAAATATCATATATAATTGGAAAAGAGGAATAAGAACAAAAAATTTATCGTCTGAGTTCTATAACGTTATTATTTGAATATATTGAATCAAGCTTGCCACCAAGAATATATTCGGTAATAAAATTACCAAAATGCATTATTTCTTCGTAGAAACGTGTTCCCTTAGTTGGTTCCATACCAGAAAACTTTTTTGTTTGATGTCGTACAATAGACAGGTCAGATAAACCTGGTGCAATTACAACATCCAGTTCGCTTAATGCCTCTTTCAGACTGCTATAATCTCGTTGTTGATAGGGAATACGATTAGGAACAACTATTATATGTGGAGTTATAGCACGTGAAGAATCTTTACGATCTTGTATTTCTTCTATAAAATCTCTTGTTGGACGAATATCACCCCAATTAATAGATACGGGGACCAATAAACAATGGCACATCATCGCAATTTGACAAATATTGTCTGGCTTACCTGCACATGTATCGATTAATAATAAGTCTTTAGCTGCACCCAAATGGTTTCTCACAATCGTATCAACCGTTACGACATTTACTGCATCATATCTATCACCAATTGGCAGATGTCTTAAGTTTTCGAATCCGCCGTCAGCCTGCAACATCTCAAAAGTGCTGCCTTGAACATCCGTATCTATTAAGGATAGGGTGCGTTTTTTCTGATTTTTTCTGAAGTAATCTGCCAGATAACATGTAAGCGTACTTTTTCCAACACCACCCTTCATATTAGCTACCATAATCGCAGAACCCATAATAAATCTCCTAAGATGGATTTTTTGTCAAAATTTTTAGCGATTTCAAATGCATATTAAGAGACCACAATAAAAACTCATTACAATTATTATAGAGGCCTTTTTTTAAAGTGGGCTGTGACCGACCACTGATAGAAATATTTCAAATTAACTAAGCTTAGTCAAATTATTATTTAGATTTTCCTGCTTTTGAAAAATTTACGCTAAAACTATTTTTTCATATAATTTTTTTGCTATGGGTCTAACTTTGACTATCAACTAACTAATTTCACCGACCCCTTTTGAATTGCCTTCAGATACCTGTTTTTCAACAAGCTCCTCGCCTTTTTTGTATAAATCTTGAGTTTTTGCCAAATAATCTACTGAGCTAATCTTCCCTGATTTATACTCCTGTCTAACATTAAGCATTGCTGCCTCTATTTCGCTAAGCGCATTTGTTAAAGTCTGCTTAGCATCATCAAAATTAGGAGACATAAATTCAGATATGTTATTTTTTTCAGAAACTAATTCCTCTTTATCATCAGAAATATTATCATGTTT
>CACGLE010000059.1:2500-3540 GCA_902573725.1 uncultured SAR116 cluster alpha proteobacterium | reverse complement strand
GAGCAGGAGGAAGGCGGGGACGACGTCAAGTCATCATGGCCCTTATGGACTGGGCTACACACGTGCTACAATGGCGGTGACAACAGGCAGCGAAGGGGTGACCTGGAGCAAATCCTAAAAAGCCGTCCCAGTTCGGATTGTACTCTGCAACTCGAGTACATGAAGTTGGAATCGCTAGTAATCGCGGATCAGCATGCCGCGGTGAATACGTTCCCGGGCCTTGTACACACCGCCCGTCACACCATGGGAGTTGGCTTTACCTGAAGCCGGTGCGCTAACCGCAAGGAAGCAGCCGACCACGGTCAGGTCAGCGACTGGGGTGAAGTCGTAACAAGGTAGCTGTAGGGGAACCTGCGGCTGGATCACCTCCTTTCTAAGGAAAAGACAATAGTGGATTAGATGTATTATTAGCATCGCCGTTCGCGAATTCCTTCCCTAAATGTTTTGAACAAGTTAAAGTGAATTTTTAACGCATCTCAGGCGCGTAGCTCAGTTGGTTAGAGCGCACGACTGATAATCGTGAGGTCGGCAGTTCAAATCTGCCCGTGCCTACCAACTTTATTGTGAAGCGTTGGGTTGCTGAAAAATATCAGGGAAAGAAATATTTGTTTTTGGCGTGGCCGATTTATTTGAAAAAAAAGTTATATTTGCCATGGGCTTTTTGACAATGTAAGTGAAGACATCCAAGACCGCGTGGATTACGCGTTCATAAAAACCTGCACGGATTTTATGATTGGTAATCACGCATGCTTTAATGTCAGATTGTTAAGGTGTTTGCCTTTACGATCTGTCTAATCAAGCGTCTTAAGGGCATTTGGTGGATGCCTTGGTGTTGAGAGGCGATGAAGGACGTAACACGCTGCGATAAGCTGTGGGGAGCCGCGAGTAGGCTTTGATCCGCAGATTTCCGAATGGGGAAACCCGACCATTTAGGTCATCCCGCAAGGGAAGCGAACCCGGTGAACTGAAATATCTAAGTAACCGGAGGAAAGGACATCAACCGAGACTCTGTGAGTAGTGACGAGCGAAAGCGGACCAGG
>CACGLE010000058.1 GCA_902573725.1 uncultured SAR116 cluster alpha proteobacterium | reverse complement strand
CTCATTGACTTATCATCTTTTGACACTTTTTGTGCTTTTTTACTGCTAAAAGTTGATTCTAAACCCATTTTTATTTCTTTATCAGTTTTCGATAATATAAACTTTTTTAACGGACCTAGGAATCCTAAAAAAGGCGTAGAATTTGAAATAGCGAAAGGTGTAACACCATCAGACATTAAAATTACGAAACCCTCTTCTAAGTTTCCATAATTTATTCTTAGATGCTCTTGCCAATCTTCTGAAGTAACGAAATAAGTCTCATTCGAATATTCTCCGTTTTCCGGACCAGATAAAATTCGGGGAATATTTCCTAATGATATAATGGCTCCATCTCCGATATGAAAACAAACAAATTTATCTCCAAACCTCCCAATAATACAAACGAGGGTGCAAGCAAAATCTGTTAAGTCACCATTAAAATTTTTTTTGGGGATTTTTTCTCGAAACTGCTCTATTAACAAATTAATTATATCTGGAGAAGTATTTTCTGATAATAAATCTCTTATTGGAATCTCCAAAAATGCTTGTTTAACAAGTTCCAACAAAAAGCTTGACCCCTCTTTGCTCAAGGACGCACTACCAGCTCCATCTGACACAGCTAAACAAAAAGTATCTTCTTTTAACACTGAAATTGCTGAATCTTGACAAGGCATTTTCATATTCAAATGGTCAGACCCTACCAATACAAAGTTTCCAGCAACGATTTTATCGTAACTCATATCAGGCTCTAAGTTGGGACGGAGCCCCATTCAATAGCTGCAAGTTGAGAGGAAGAATCTGGAGCAGCTTTCGATGTTGAACTTACGCTTTTACTAAGCCATAAAAACAACTCTTCGAATTGTAAACCTTCAAGCATTAAAGGTGATCTCGTTGAGAATTTTTGTAACTTTTTAAAGTTTGCACCTTCAGAACCAATACAAAAAATCACAGCCTTGTTGTCATTTTCTGATTCAACAGCTTTTTCTGCACATTTCTCCCATCCAGCATCATTTGGTTCGCCATCAGTAAAAATAAATAACCATGGTCTATTATATTGAATTTGGTGGTCCCGATAATTCTTTTTTTGTTCTTCAATTTTTTTTAAAGCTAAATTCACTCCTTTGCCTAAGGGCGTGGTTCCATTTGCTACTAGTTTTGGGGGCACGAAATCTATTGCATCTGTCCAGTCTGAAATTATTTCTACCTCCTCATGACCGCCAACTCTAATTAATAATAATTGCACTCTTTGACATGCGATATCATCTTCCTTGAGTTCACTTGAGAGTAATTCAAGACCCTTATTCAACTCCTCAATTGGTTTTCCTACCATAGAACCAGAGCCATCTAAAACTAAAACACATGGTAATCTCTGATTAGTATTATCTTGTAACACAATATCTGGAATAAAATTTTCGCTCATTTCAACTCCTATTACTCAATGTCGTTGTTTCGGTATCTTATAATTCTTCTACAAATAATTTCATTTATTTTTAACTTTTACTTCACAGTTTGGCTAAGAATTAAATATTTTGTAAAGAAAAATATAAACTTTCTTATTTGGTTTAGTTATGGTGATTTAAAAAAGTATTTAATAAAGTAACTAGACATTGTAGTAAGTATAACTGGATGTATGAAAATTTCATGAGCCAGCTATTCTATTGATAGATTGTTCGGGCTTTGCACCGCCCACTGTAAGTCAAGTATTTCGTTTAAATGTTTATCTAATAAACCTCACGTAGCATTCTAGATAGCTTCTTAAACTTCAAAAAATTTATCCTTACAATTAATAAACAAAACCATGATTTTGGTTTGTTTTAGATAGTATAAAATTGTTTTAAGAATTAAAAGAATAGTGATAAAAAACAAATGTTTTTCAGTATTGATTAATATCACCATTTTGTTTTCGTTTTTGTCTAAAAAGAGATATTATAAAAGCAATTGCGACTGATAATAATACCCAAAATACTATAATCCAATACCATTTATCTGGAATTAAATTTGCTGGGATTAATGCAATTTCCACGAGATAGATTAACAAGCCTAATATTAGCCCCGCTAACCCTAGAGGTAAGAAAAAAATAGCGCTTCCATCTGTGACTTCTAAAATTACAAAAAGTAATCCTATTGCAACCCAAAATTGCGCAAAATATAACCAGTAACTAAGCTGTAATAATTCCACATTAAATTCCTAACTCACCGATCTTGTTTTTATAGTCTCTAGTATAGCCGATAATCCTCCAATTGCTTCCGTAATATTTGACGGCAAGATTAAAGTTTTAGAGTTACCAGATGACGCCAACTCAGAAATGGCCTCGACTTGTCGCTTAGATATTTCAAATTCAATAGCTGGCATGCCATTTTTTGATATTGCTGCCGCAAGAAGTTTAGTTTGTTCTGCATCCGCTTCAGCTTTGATTTTAACGGCGTATGCATCTGCGTCTGCAGTCAATTTCACTGCCTCAGCTTCTTTCTGTGCTTTAAATAACTCAGCCTCAGCTTTTAGCTCAATTGACCTCTTCTCACCCTCTGCTTCTGCGATAGTCGCTCGTCTTTTACGCTCTGCATTTAGCTGCTGCCTTTGAGCCTCCTTCGTAGCCTCATCAACCTCTATATCAGTAATCTCTGTCCTTGTTATATCTATTCCCCATACCTCTGCAGCATTAAGCAAGTTTTTAGCTATTTCTTCATTCATTGCCTCTCTGCTGGATTGGAGGTCATCAAGTTCAAGTTTTCCAGCTGCTGACCTGACTATAGACGCTGAAGCAGTTCTCAGCGCCTGATTAATATCTCGAATTCTATAAACTGTTCTGGATGCATCCACTATTCTCCAGAAAACACGTGTTTCCAGAACAACTTCAACATTGTCCTTTGTAATTACAGAAATTCTCTGTTCATCTAATTGTCTTTCTAAGATGCTTACTCTATGAGCAACTCTATCTAAAAATGGAATTATAACTGATAAACCTGCGTTGAGTGTCCTTGAGTATTTACCGAATCTTTCTATTACAAATACATCTGACTGAGGCACAATTTTTATACCAAGTCTTAAGACTATCAGGCCGAATAAAATCAAGAGTAATGAAATGACACCACTCATATTTAAAAAAGAAAAAATAAAATCTACCATACCTATACCTTCAAAAATTCGGCTAATTACTTTGGAGTTCCAACTTACTCAAATAATACTACCTTTCCGATAATTAACTTATTTTTATCCTCAGACAAGGTAATTTGAAGAAAATGTTAAAACGAAAAGCTTAGTATCAGAGCACTTCCTAAAAAAGTAATCAATCCAAAAAAAATCTGAAAAACATCAAAAAATTTATATCAGCAGTTTCTCGTAGAAGAGTAAAAACGCGCACAAAACGCGCACAAACGTGTTTTTGGCACAAAAAAAGACCTCGAACATTGCTGTCCGAGATGTGTTAAACTATTGTTTTTATTTATAATTTTAGTGGCGGGAGTGACGGGACTCGAACCCGCGGCCTCTGGCGTGACAGGCCAGCGCTCTAACCAACTGAGCTACACCCCCTATGTATTAAATGGCATTTTAAATTTTTTCACCTACCATTTAACGTAAGAAGTTGACTAGCCTAACAAGGATGGACTGTCAAGCGAGTTTCTGACTAAAATTTTTCTGCAAAGTTTAAATCTAAAGGTTCATTCACAACGTATTAAAGCAAATAAATTATTGAAGAGAAAGATAATGCTTACATCGGTAACCAAAATTCAAATAGCAAGTAAAATGCTCTCTTATCCAAACAAGAAAAGAAGTTCGTTTATTTTGAATCCATTATTTTTTGCGTTTATAATATTTATGTTTTCGTTTAATGGTGCTATTGCTGCGGGAAGTGTGTCTTCGAACGAGGATAAAACAAATACAACTCACTCCAAAGAATATTACAAAGCGGTTAAATTAATTAAAGCTAACAAATTCAAAGACGCTATAATTATATTAGAAAGTTTGGTTACAGCAAACCCCAAAGACGCTGATATCCTCAATTATTTAGGTTTTTCATTTCGTAAAACGGGAGACTTAGTTAAGAGTTCCAATTACTACGAAA
>CACGLE010000057.1 GCA_902573725.1 uncultured SAR116 cluster alpha proteobacterium | reverse complement strand
TTTTTTATTGCGGGGAGGAATAGCCTTTCTACTAACTTTAATGCTGTTTGTTACAATTTATGATATATTGAGGGGCATAAACAACTAAAATAATTGCCTAAGTGTTAAAACTAGAAACTTATTTTTAAAAGAAGACCATTTTAACTATTGTAAAAGGGATATTCATTATGACCATAACTAAACAATTTCTGCAGAAAATCTCTTTGTTTTTTCTGTTTTTATTGATTTATGTTTTTATATCCATACAAGCTTTTGGAGAACAGGTTTCTGATATTTCAGTCAGCGGGAATCAACGTGTATCAGAAGGAACTATTAGGTCCTATCTTTCCTTAGATATAGGTGACGATATATCTTCGGATGTATTAGATGGAGCTATAGACAGGTTATTTGATACAAATTTGTTTAATGATGTGAATATTTCAAGCGAAAATGGTCTTGTTAAAATTATCGTAGCAGAAAATCCAATAATAAATAGAGTGATGGTTGAAGGGAATGATGTCTTAGACTCAGATATATTGATAGCTCAATTAGGCATACAGCCACGTCGTGTTTATACCAAAAAAGTGGCCATTGATGGAATGCAAAAACTGCTTGAAATTTATGAACTTTCAGGACGGTTTGGAGCATCTATTGAACCCAATATAATAGAATTAGAAAACAATCGGGTAGATCTAATCTTTGAAATTAATGAGGGCCCTTTGATTAAAATTACCTCTATCCAGTTCAATGGTAATAAAAGATTTTCTGACAGAAAGCTAAAACAGGTAATTGCTAGTAGAGAAAAAAGATGGTGGGCGTTTCTTTCTTCAACAGATAAATATGATGAAAACAGGCTAAAATTTGACACACGGCTTCTTAATCAATTCTATAAAACCAGAGGGTATGCCGATATCAATATAAAAAGAGCTCGTGGTGGATTGCTACCTGACAGGTCAGGTTTTGCTATTTCATTTACTTTAGAAGAAGGGCCAATTTATAAGTTTAATAAAATTAATGTGGTATCTAATATAGAGGGTGTGCCAGGAGAAACCCTTTTGCCGAACATTACATTCAAAACTGGCGATAGGTACGATGTTAGAAGAATTGAAGAGAGTTTATCGGATATTACAAACAAACTAGGAGATTTAGGTTACGCATTTGTTAACGTAGTCCCTAACATAAAAACTAATTCCAATAACGCAACTCTCGATATGGAGTTTAATGTAGACTCTGCCAGAAAGAATTATATAGAACGAATTGAAATTATTGATAATTCCCGCACAGCAGATTTTGTAATAAGACGAGAAATGCAGCTAGTAGAAGGAGATGCATATAATCAGGTTAAACTCCAAAACTCCCTAAGAAATATAAGAAATTTAGGTTTTTTCAGCGATGTTTCATTAGAAAAAAAACCTGGTAGTTCAGATGAGCAATCGATTATAGAGATTGGCGTTCAAGAACAGTCTACAGGTTCCTTAGCCGTTGGGTTTGGTTATTCTAGTATTGATAAGTCTTCTTTTTCTATTGGAATCAATGAGAAGAACTTTTTGGGCACTGGGAGGTCTGTCGGCTTTTCTGCATCAGTTTCAGGAAAAAAGTCAAATTTTAATCTCTCTCTTACGGAGCCTTTTTTTCTTAATAGAAATTTAAGCGCATCTGCTAATATTTTTACAAGCAAATTAGAAGGAAAATCTGTTACAATTGACCAGCAAGGAATTGGATTTGGACTTGGTTTTAGAGCCGCAAATGATGTTTATCATAAACTCACTTACAATCTAGCAGAAAATAAGACTAATCAGACAACGAACAATTCAGCATCTTCAACAGGGGAAAATAGTGAAAAACTTGTGAGCTCAGCAATTGGCTATAGATTAGGCATCGAGAAAAGAGATAATCGCTTCGATCCATCAGACGGTTACTTTGCAGAAATTTCAGAAACCTATTCTGGTGTTGGTGGGGATGTGAACTTTTTAAGGAGTGTGTTACGGGGTGCTTATTATAAACCTGTCTCTTTCGATAGGTTTGTACTAGGCGCTCGTGCTGAAACAGGTTACATAGACGGCTTTGATGAGAGTGTTACACAATCTAATCGTTTCTTGCTTGGTGGAAATAAAGTTCGTGGTTTCGATGGTAGCGGAATAGGTCCGAGAGATAATACTAGCGATGGTGCTGTTGGTGGAAACCAATATTATGCAGGAAGTTTCGAGATTATAAGTAATGTGGGGTTAAACCCTGATTTAGGAATGCGTTGGACCCTGTTTGCTGATTATGGTTCTGCTTGGGGTACAGATTTTCCAACTGGTGTTCTTGGTGCTGAGGATGATAGTATGAGGAAGTCTATTGGATTCGGTATTTTGTGGGATACTGCAATCGGACCTCTGTCTTTTTATTGGGCAGACCCAGTATCAAATCAAACATATGATAAATTGAGAGAATTTCAGTTTACAATTGGCACCAGGCTGTAAAAATTATAAAGTGATCGTAATAGGCTTTTGGAAAGGAAATATTGAATATGAGAAATATTCAACCATGCTTATTTTATCTGTCCCTATTCACTCTTGGATTATTTATCTTACCAAGTCAAAAAGCATATTCGCAGAATAATACTATCCCTGTTTTCCAAGATACATTTAATTTTGAACGATTAGCGGTTGTGAATATGGATAAGGTGTTGAGAGATGCCAAAGCAACCGAGCGTGTAAGAGAATTATTAGACAACAAACGTGAAGAATTTCAAAATGATTTTGCGATGCGAGAGGCAAGCCTCCTGCAAATAGAGAAGGATTTGCAATCAAAAAGGACCATTCTTTCAGAAGAGGCATATCGTGCTGAAGTTAACCAATTTCAAAACGAAGTTGCATCCATCCAGCAGGAAATTCAATTTAAGCGTCAGGCTCTTGATAAAGCGTTTCAAGAGGCTCAAGATGAAATAAAATCCTTAGCAGCAGAAATTGTAACAGAAATCGCAGGTCAACAAAAGTTGGATGTTGTTCTCAATAAAAATGCTGCACTTGTATTTAGGCAGGACTTGGATATTACAGAAATTGTTATAATCAAGTTGAATGAACGTACTAAAAATGCCCGCTTAGAAATACAGGAAGAATAAGTTGGTGATTGTGGATCAGCGTTTTTTTCCCGAAGCAAAGTCAGTATCAGTCTCCAAAATATTAGATTTGGGTACATGTGTGCTTCATAAGGGTGATCCAAAATTTATAGTTCAAAATGTGGGCCAAATAAAAGAAGCGCGTCCAAATATGTTAATTTTTGCTGTTCGTAAGGAACTGATTGCTTCTTTAGAAACATCTGAAGGCTATGCGTTAATTACTTCACCAGAGATAATAAAGGAATTTGGTAAAAATATTTTGTCTGGAGCAGGCGTAATCTTTATATCGAAAAATCCAAAATTTGCTTTTGCTCAAGCCTGTTCGTTGATGTTTCCAAGTAAGGGAAATAAAACCGTTATTCACCCCACTGCGCAGATTGATGAAAGTGCAAACATTGCAAATGATGTCTCTATTGGTCCCTTTTGTTATGTTGCCGCGGGCGTAACTATTGGTAAAGGTAGTGTTCTTGGAATTGGTGTCTGTTGTAAGTCTTCAGTAATGATTGGTGAAAACTGTCGTGTAGAAGATTATGTAACGATAGAGAAAGCTATTATAGAGGATTACGTATCAATTGGACAACATACTGTTATTGGCAAAGAAGGTTTTGGTTTTGAGGCTAATGAAGATGATATTCAGAGGTTCCCTCATTTAGGTCGTGTTTTAATTGGAAAAAAATCAAGCATCGGCGCTAACTGCTGTATTGATAGGGGGACGCTGCAAGACACAATTATTAATGAATTGGTGTTGATCGATAATCTTGTTCACATTGCACACAATGTTGAGATTGGAAAAAAAACGATAATTCTTGCTCAAGTAGGTATTGCTGGCAGCAGCATAATAAAGGAAAATTGTATAATAGGTGGTCAAGCTGGAATAGCAGACCACACTGAAATCCCCTCAAATACAACAATTTTATCGCGTTCAGGCGTAACAAAGTCAATAGAAACACCTGGGGTATATGCAGGTTTTCCAGCGAAAATTTCAACAAACTTTTGGCGTGAGCAGGTAATTCTTCGTCAATTAGCAAGAAAAAAATAAAAAAATAGGTTTAAGTAAATGTGTAGTACATTCGAAATGGATTATCGAG
>CACGLE010000056.1 GCA_902573725.1 uncultured SAR116 cluster alpha proteobacterium | reverse complement strand
CAGGGCATTTTTTTGGAACAGAACATACACAAGCGCGTTATCGAAATGCCTTTTATTCTCCAATCTTAAGTGACTGGCGTAACTTTGAGACCTGGCGAGAGGCAGGGTCGCCAGTCACCATCGAACGCGCTAACGCTGAATGGAAAAAACGCCTTTCCGTTTATGAACTCCCCGATTTGGAGCCTGCAATCAGAGATGAGCTTGACGCATTTGTTAACAAACGCAAAACTGAAGGCGGTGTGGCCACAGATTTCTGACTATTTTTGGAGAAAAAAGAAGAATGCCTAATATTCAAATTGACCCTAACACAAATAGAAAGAAACTGCCGTCACACGCGAAAGTAGTTATTATTGGTGGCGGAGTTGTTGGTTGTTCTATCCTATTCCACTTAGCTAAATTTGGTTGGAAAGATGCAATCCTACTCGAACGCGACGAGCTGACTTCTGGTTCATCCTGGCATGCGGCTGGGGGTATCCATACCATCAGTTCAGACCCCAACATCTCTCGACTTCAATCATACACTATTAATCTTTATAAGGAGATCGAAGCATTATCCGGCCAATCAGTTGGCCTGCATCAGACTGGTGGTTTCTATGCTGCCTCTACCAAGGAATGGTATGATTATCTCAAAGTTGAGCGCTCAAAGGCACGGTACATGGGCCTAGATCAGGAATTCATCTCACCAAAAGAGCTGGCCGAACGTCATCCATTGATTGATCCTAACCATTACCACGCAGTGCTTTGGGATGCGCAGGACGGCCATCTTGACCCGTCCGGAACCACCTATGCTTTTGCCAAGGCGGCTAAGGTGCATGGGGCACAATATTTCACCCATTGCGGTGCGACCAATATGACTCAGTGTCCCGATGGGACCTGGGATGTTGTTACCCCTAAAGGTACGATCAATGCGGAGCACGTTGTGAATTGTGGTGGTCTGTGGGCGCGCGAGGTTGGTCACATGGCTGGTATTCACCTGCCCGTTCAACCGATGGAGCACCATTATCTAATTACAGAGCGAATAAGTGAAGTCGAAAATTTCGGCCAACAAATACCGCATGGTATAGATTTCGAGGCTAATATATATTGTCGTCAAGAAGGGCAAGGTATGTTGCTAGGTACATATGAGTCTCGAGCAACCCCATGGAAAATAAACGGGACACCGTGGGACTTCGGTCATGAATTACTGCCATCAGACCTAGACCGCATAGCAGAGCGTCTAGAAACTGCATTTGAGCGTCTCCCAGCTATGGCCAATGCAGGAATTAAGGACGTGATCAATGGTCCTTTCACATTTGGTCCAGATGGTAATCCCCTGATAGGTCCTGTTCCAGGCATGAAAAACTACTGGGTAGCTGTTGGGGTTATGGCGGGGTTTTGTCAAGGTGGAGGTGTAGGTCTGACTTTAGCAGAATGGATGATCGACGGTGAACCCTCCATTGACGTTTGGGCGATGGATGTAGCACGTTTTGGTGAGTTTGCGACACCTGACTGGGGCTCGATCAAATCGTCGGAAAACTATGAACGCCGGTTCGTGATGACCTTCCCGAATGAAACCCTGCCCAAAGGCCGCAAGCAAAAGACGACCGCGCTCTATGATCGCATGATCGCCAAAGGTGCGGTCATGGATCAGAGCTTTGGCCTCGAACACGTACTCTGGTTTGCAGATGGCCCCGACGACGCGCATGAAGTTCCAACCTTTGAGCGCAACCGGTCGCATGACTATGTCGCGCGTGAAATCAAAGCCGTGCGTGAAGCAGTTGGTGGTATCGAGATCGCCAACTTCGGCAAACACGAATTCAAAGGGGCAGGTGCGCGTGATTTCCTAAACCACATTCTTGCAGGACACGTGCCCAAGCCTGGCCGCCTGACGCTGACACCAATGCTGACGCCCAAGGGCAAGCTTTACGGCGATCTGACAGTGGCTTGCCTTGCCGAGGATCATTTCATGCTGTTCGGGTCGGGAGCCATGCAAGAGGCGCACCGCCGCTGGTTCGAAAAAGACCTTCCCACAGACATTGCCTACGCCAATGTTTCCGACGACTGGCACGGAGTCGCACTGTCCGGCCCAAAATCGCGGGAACTGCTGTCCCGGATCACCCGGGACGATGTTTCCTCAGAATCCTTCAAGTTCCGTGACCAGCGGCAGACGTTCGTTGGTGGTGTTCCGGTAATTATCAACCGGATCAGTTTCTCCGGCGAGTTGGGTTATGAGATCTACTGCAAGCCGCAATACTTGATGCGCCTTGCCGACTCTATAGAAGAGGCTGGTGCTGATCTGCGCTTTCGCTGGTATGGCGCGCGTGCGCTGCTGTCAATGCGGCTCGAAAAAGGTTGGGGTGTATGGACAATGGAATACCGTCCGGATTTCAATGCGGTCGAATCCGGGATGGATGTCTTCATTAACTGGGAGAAGGATTTTGTCGGTAAGGAAGCTACATTAAAAGCACGTGATAAGAGCGTTTCGCAGAAACTGCTGACAATGGTCATCGACACTGACGGGATTGATGTCGCCCATGACGAAGCCATCCTTAAAGACGGCACGCCTGTCGGCTACGTCAGTTCGGGTGGCTATGCGCACCGTGTCGGCAAGTCAATGGCGATGGGCTATGTTGCCGCCGAATTTGCATCACCTGGAACAACACTCCAAGTGGAAATTCTGGGCAGCTTCTATGATGCAGAAGTCTTGTCTGGACCAATTTATGACGCCAACGGCTTCAATATGCGTGTCTAATTTGGAGTAAAGGACATGGGAGGTCGACAGAAAAATGAAGGAAATCTCAGATTGTGCACACAATGATGAAAAACAAATGACTGTTCATTATAGCAACAATCGCAAGATTGACCCAAGGCAAGGCGCACGCCTTGGCGATGGGACCGAGAATGACGGCAACCGTATCGAGATCGGGCCAACCGCACTTGCCCATGCCGAATGGCTCGAGGCAGGGCTGGTGTTGCCCGACCTTGCCGAAATGCGCAAGGCCCGGCACAAACGCCTGACCGATGCTATCGTGGCGCGCGGCTATGGAGGCCTTTTGATGTTCGATCCCCTGAACATCCGCTACGCGACCGACACCACGAATATGCAGTTGTGGAACACCCACAACCCGTTCCGGGCCTGCCTGCTTTGTGCCAATGGCTATATGGTGCTTTGGGATTACAAGAACGCACCTTTCCTTGCGGAATTCAATCCACTGGTGCGCGAAAGCCGTTCTGGTGCGGATATGTTCTATTTTGCCCGTGGTGATCGGATCGGCCCCGCGGCTGATGCCTTTGCTGCAGAGGTCGCGAATCTGCTTTCCAGTCACGCGCCGGGCTATCGACAGATCGGCATCGACAAGATTCACCCAGCGGGGCTGGACGCGATCCGCCGCGCGGGCCTGCAGTACCGCGATGGCGAGGAAGTTACTGAACGTACGCGGGGTATCAAGACAGAGCATGAGCTGCGCGCCATGCGCTGCGCCATACATTCTTGTGAGCGCGCCATGGCCGTTATGGAGGACTTTGCTCGTACCGAAATCCCCAAGGGCGGGGTGACCGAGGCCGATGTCTGGGCCGTACTCCATGCCGAGAACATCAAGCGTGGCGGCGAGTGGATCGAAACACGACTGCTTACCTCCGGCCCGCGCACTAACCCATGGTTTCAGGAATGCGGACCACGGGTAATCTCTGAGGGAGAAATTCTTGCCTTCGACACCGATCTGATCGGCCCTTATGGTATCTGTGCGGACCTTAGCCGCACGTGGTGGATCGGCGATGATCTGGCCCCGGCGCATATGCGCGAAAGCTATGCCGAGGCGGTAGAGCACATCCGCTATAACACCTCACTCCTGCGGCCAGGTCTTAATATGGAAGACCTAACGCGGTCTCTGCATGTCCTTCAGGACAAGTATGATGCGCTCAAATACTCCTCTCCGATGCATGGTGTTGGCATGTGCGACGAATGGCCTCTGATCGCCTATCCAGACCGACTGGTGGACGGTGCCTTTGACGCCATTCTTGAACCTAGCCTGACTCTGTGCGTCGAGGCACTAGTAGGCGAGATTGGCGGCGATCACATGGTCAAGTTGGAAGATCAGGGCGTTATTACGGATGATGGGTTCGAAACGATGTCGGTATATCCGTGGGACGAACGTCTATTTCCCAATGGCTAAGGCAACGCCCCCAGAACGTAGCAATAATTCAGAATATACAAAAGCCGCCTCAAATTTGAAGCGGCTATATGTGTGATATAACTAAATATTTATTGGTTGCGGGGGTAGGATTTGAACCTACGACCTTCAGGTTATGAGCCTGACGAGCTACCGGGCTGCTCCACCCCGCGCTAATAATTAAGTTTTTTAAAGGCACTAT
>CACGLE010000055.1 GCA_902573725.1 uncultured SAR116 cluster alpha proteobacterium | reverse complement strand
ATGAAGATGATATTCTTGTTTTAAGATACATTGGACCAAAAGGAGCACCTGGAATGCCGGAGGCAGGATTAATTCCAATTCCTAAAAAGCTTGCTAAAAGAGGTGTAAAAGATATGGTACGAATTTCAGATGGTCGAATGAGCGGCACCGCGTCTGGAACCATAATTCTGCATGTTTGTCCTGAAGCAGCAGATGGTGGGCCACTTGCACTCGTAAAAAGTGGAGATATCATTAGCCTTGATGTGGCTGCCAGAAATTTGCACCTTCACGTAGATGAGCAAGAACTTGAAAAACGGAATAAGTCTCTTGACCTTAGCAAATTTATAGCAAAACGGGGCTATAATAAATTATATATGGACCATGTTTTGCAAGCGGACAAGGGAGTCGATTTTGATTTTCTTATTTAAGAACTCCTCCTTGGGTTGAAACTATATCAAAAAACGACATGAAATCGGATAAAATTATTGGTGCTTTATGGATGGTGGTCACGACCATTTGTTTTTCACTTACGCTGACGTTTGTAAGATATATTGGTACTGATATGCCAGCTACCCAAGCTGCTTTCATCAGGTATTTAGCAGGCGCAATCATGCTAGCACCTTTTTGGGTGCCTGTAGTGCGCCGATTATTAATCACCGGAAAAAACCAAACGGAAGAGGCTCAGAAGATAAAAAGAAAAAGTCTAGGGTTCTTTATTTTAAGGGGCGCTATTCATAGTATAGCTGTAATTTTATGGTTTTATGCCACAATGCATATTCCAATAGCTGAAGTCACTGCAATCGGATATTCAATTCCGCTATATGTAACCATTGGAGCTGCTTTATTTTTCGGAGAGCAGATAAAGCCGTATCATTTTATGGCACTTGCTATAGGGTTTATCGGAGCTCTAATTATAATCAGACCAGGATTTCAAGAAGTCTCGCTTGGACAATTAGCTCAAATAGTTGCATCTCCCATTTTTGCTGCATCTTATCTAATGGCAAAGAAACTTTCTTTTAGGGAAAGCTCAATGGTGATTATTGGCATGCTAAGTCTATTTGTTTCTATGACTCAAATACCAATTGTTCTATTAGTGTGGGTACCACCTAATTTTTTTGATGTAATGTGTCTTGGGTTTGTTGCTATTCTTGCTACAATAGGTCATTACGCAATGACACAATCCTTTCGTCTTACACCGATGACAATCAGCCAACCAGTCACTTATTTACAGCTAGTCTGGGCTACCATTATGGGAATATATTTATTCGGCGATATGTTTGATATTTATGTAATCATAGGTGGTGCTATGATAACACTGTCAGCAACAGTAATTGCGTATTTGGATACCAGAAATCTCAGCGAATCAATCTAATTCGCTTCAAAAAGGCTTTTAAACTGTTCCCTTAAGACATTTTTCTGCACCTTTCCCATACTATTTCTTGGGAGATTAGATGCAAATGCAACATGTTTTGGGCGTTTATAATTTACAAGTTGGCTCGAAACATATCCAATTATATCTTCCTCAGTCAATGATGCTTGTTCTTTTTTCACCACAACAGCTACCACTGCCTCTCCAAAATCTGCATGATAAACCCCTATAATAGCGCTCTCTATCACATCGGGTAACTCATCTAAAACGGCTTCAATCTCCTTTGGATAAATATTAAATCCACCAGAAATAATAAGGTCTTTTTCCCTTCCTACGATAGAGATATAACCATCGTTATCACGGCAAGCTAGGTCACCAGAGATAAAATACCCATCCTTACGAAATTCTGAGGCCGTCTTCTCTGGATTTTGCCAATAACCAGTAAATAAATTTGCACCTTTGATTTCAAGACTGCCCACTTGTCCTTCACCAACCTCTTCCATTGTTTCTTGGGAGGTAATGCGAACTTTAATACCCTCTAATGGTATGCCGACAGTTCCTGCCTTTCTAATACCCTTATAAGGATTTGAAGTAACCATATTGGCCTCTGTCATACCATAACGTTCTAAAATTGCATGACCTGTCTTCTCCTTCCATTCTTCATGAGTTTGCGCCAATAAAGGTGCTGACCCAGAAATAAACAGTCGCATATGTTTGGCGGCGGTAGACAAATCAGCATGCTGCAGAAGACGTGTGTAGAAAGTTGGAACACCCATTAAGGATGTAGCAAATGGCATAGCTTTGATAATTTTATCTGAGTCAAATTTATCTAAGAATAAAAGCTTTGCACCACTTACAAGAGCGACATTTGTTGCAACAAATAATCCATGGGTATGAAAAACCGGCAGTGCATGAATAAGCAAATCTTGACTAGTAAAACGCCATTCTTTGCGAAGTATTAATGCATTTGAACTTAATGCCCTATGAGAAATCATTGCACCTTTAGGTTTTCCTGTTGTACCAGAAGTGTACAAAATTGCTGCTATATCCTCCTCTTCTCTGGGAATGACTTCTGTGAATTTGGCATCTCTTAGATAAACTTCTTCATAAAATGTACCTATATCTTTTGTGCCAATCGTATAGGTAAATGGTACATCTGATTCGCTTGCAATTTTCATCAATGACTCTGCTCGTTCTGGCACACAAATAAATATAGTAGGTTTAGAGTCATTTAAATAATAGGATACCTCTGCGTCTGTAAAATCTGGGTTCAACGGTATGTATATACCACCAGCCATTATCGCAGAAATATACAAGCATAGACTGTCTGTAGTTTTTGGTGATTGGACTACAATTCTATCGCCAGCCTCGATTCCAATTTCCAAAAAAAATGCACAATAACGCTCACATGTAGAAAAAAATGCCTGTCTTGTTATCTGAGTATCATTATCTAAAAATCGAATGAAGGTCTTATCTGGTGAATCATCTAAACCAATAGATAGGACATTTAGAAGTGCATTAGAAGAATAAAGAGAAGATAATGACATGTGAACGTTTTTAAAAACTTTTATTTAAGAAAATTATACCGGGATTATTTTTAAGTTTAAAGGGCCATTTTTGATAATTTAATGGTACATAATAATCATATCCAACTAAAACACTATATTCTTTATCTTCTGCAAAAATAAAAACATAGTTACTTTTTTTAAAAATATTCCATTTTATTGTTGATCTACTGGAATGCAGTGCTAAACTTTTTTATCGATAATCTAGGTTTTTCACACCTAGATAATTCTTTAAGGGGGAAAATATGGCTGCTACAGCTAAGAAAAAAGCGAAGAACTCGTCATTTGGCCAGACTGTTATAGACGGAAAAAACGTAACAAAGATTTTTGGTGAAACAGTTACCGCACTTGAAGGAGCTGACTTCAACATTAGAGCAGGCGAATTCATCTCTCTCGTAGGCCCCAGCGGATGCGGAAAATCCACCCTCCTTCGTTTAGTGGCAGGATTAATCGAAAAAACTAGTGGTGACTTAACCGTTAATAACGAGGTTGTAACAAAACCACGAACCGATATTGGAATGATGTTTCAGAAAGCTGTCCTGCTTGATTGGAGAACCGCTATTGAAAACGTTCTTCTTCCGTCAGAAATTCAGCACCGAATCACACAAGATGACAAGAATAAAGCAATGGCATCACTAGATTTAGTGGGCCTAAAAGGTTTTGAATTTCACTTTCCCAAACAATTGTCCGGTGGAATGCAGCAACGAGTTGCACTTGCACGACTTATCCAAACTGGCGCAAATATTATGTTGATGGACGAGCCCTTTGGAGCACTAGACGAATTCACTAGGGAGCGTCTGAATATTGAGTTAGAGCGTATTGTTGGCGAATTAAAAGCAACAACCCTATTTGTTACACACAATATTCAAGAAGCAATTTTTCTAGCTGATAGAGTATTAGTCATGACACCCCGGCCAGGAAGAATTGCAAAGATTATTGATGTAGAATTTGACCGACCAAGAGATATCTCCATACAGACTAGCCGTGATTTTAATATCATTGTTGAAGAAGTCAGAGATACACTCGGAGGACATTAAAACATGTCATATTCAACGACAGATCAGACTAAACATATTAGTATTTTTAAAACCCTCCCATTCCATTTGCTAATTTTCGCTGGTCTTATCTTTTTATGGGAAATGGTAAATCTTTATGGGTTTGAAGACCAAATTCAAGCGGACATGATAGCGCCTAGGCCAACAAATATAGTGCTAGCTATGATTGATATTTTTATCATTGACCAAACAGTTTGGAAACACCTCATATCTACATTTCAAAAAGCTCTCCTTGGAGCTAGCATAGGAACAGCGATTGGGATGGGGCTCGCAATATCAGCCACCTTAAGTTTAACATTTAGGAAATACATCAAGCCATGGATTATTCTTATGGAAGCCACACCTAGAATCGCTGTTGGTCCGATTTTTGTAGCTCTGTTGGGATTCGGTTTATGGGCTGCTGTAGCTTTG
>CACGLE010000054.1 GCA_902573725.1 uncultured SAR116 cluster alpha proteobacterium | reverse complement strand
AACAGCTATCCCACCCTCTCGGTATACAGGGCTTCCTGCAGATTTTACAATTTTTTGTTTCCAAGAAAAATTAGTTTCATCAATAATTTTCCCCAAAGTTTTTCCAGTAATAGTGTGTGTGTCTAGATGCAACTTATCTTTCAATTCCATGAGTATTCTTGGAAGTCCGCCAGCTTTGTGCAAGTCCTCCATATACCCCTCACCAGATGGCTTTAAGTCTACAATTACCGGGATATCCCTTGATAGGGCGTCAAACGAATCCATATCCAATTGGATACCCATTCGTCCCGCAATAGCTGTTAAATGAACTAATCCATTTGTAGAACCTCCGATCGCAAGAAGAACAATTAAGGCATTTTCGAATGATTTTGCACTTAGAATACTACTTGGCCTTCGTTTCAGTGTTGCGATTTCAACCGCTATCTCTCCGGTAAACTCAGCAATTCTGCGTCTTTCAGAAGAGACAGCAGGCGCACAGGAAGAATCTGGTGGCATCAATCCAAGTGTTTCAGCGATCATCGCCATTGTGCTGGCTGTACCCATTACGCCACATGTCCCGACGGTTGGCACCAGCTGATTATTTGCTTCCGCTATCTCTACTTGGTCAATTTCCTCTGCTCGGAATTTAGCCCATAGTCTCCTGCAATCTGTGCAGGCGCCGACACGCTCTCCCCTATGAGAGCCGGTGAGCATAGGGCCAGTTACCAATTGCACTATCGGCATATCTACACTCAATGCACCCATCAATTGGGCAGGAACTGTTTTGTCACAGCCACCAATGAGAACACATGAATCCATTGGTTGTGCTCTAATCATTTCCTCGGTATCCATTGCCATAAGATTGCGAAGATACATGGAAGTTGGATATGTAAAGGCTTCATGAACTGAGATTGTTGGAAATTCAAGAGGTATAGCGCCCTTAGCTAAAACACCGGCTCTTAAACTTTGAATAAGGTCAGGGACATTTCCATGGCATGAATTGTAATTGCTAAAAGTGTTTATTATTCCGACAATTGGCTTATCAAGCATCTCATCAGAATAACCAAGACCCTTAATAAAAGATTTACGCAAAAATGTGGAAAAACCGAGATCCCCGTAATTTGTTAAATTTTGTCTTATCCCAGTTTTTTTATCATCCATATTAAAATTTCTCTGTTCTAATGAATTGAACTTTTTGAAAATACAAGTTTAAGTTTTTCTGTATTTTCATCCTCTTCCAACAAAAGGCATGTTAGTTGCCATAATAGTCATGTTAAGAATATTTGTATCAAGTGGAAGGCTTGCCATATAAGCTACCGCGCGGCCACACTCATCTGATTCTATTACTGGCTCAACCATAATGTCACCATTAGCTTGAGGAACTCCTTTGGTAAATCTATTCCCAATCGCTGTGTCAGCATTACCTATGTCGAGTTGTGAGCATGCGATAGAGTAAGGACGTCCGTCTAGGGCTATTGTTTTTGTCATTCCTGTAATGGCATGTTTAGTTGCTGTATATGCAATTGTATTAGGCCTTGGTGAGTGGGCACTTATTGAACCATTATTTATTATTCTTCCTCCTTGTGGAGATTGAGATTTCATTATTTTAAAAGCCGCCTGTGCGCACAAAAAACTACCAGTGAGATTTACATCAACACATTGACGCCAAGCCTCTTCACTTAATTCGTCTAGTTCAACGCGAGGCGCACCCATACCTGCATTATTAAATAGCACATCTAATCTACCATAGTTTTTTTCTATTTCTGCAAATACTGATTTAACTGAGCTACTATCGGTAACATCGGCAGCAATAGCATGAATTTTTGGCTTATCAGTTGCGCCAACAGATACGGTTTCTTCAAGCTGTTCCTTTCTTCTCCCACAAACGATAACATTATAATTATCATTTTGCAGAGCTATTGCTGCTGATCTCCCAATGCCTGTCCCACCTCCAGTAATAAGTGCGACCTTTATTTGAGTTTGGTTCATTAATTTGCTCCAATTTTATGAAGAACACACCGGCTTATTTAAAAAAGGTATGTTACAATAAAATTTATTAATTCATCTACCCCTGATAATCACCAAAATCATAAAATAATTCTGAATTGGTAACCATAATTTGCTTTCGCATGGTATCGTCAGTTATCCATTCACCAAACCAATTTACCAGGTCTCCATCATTTGGATTTACTTCATACTTATTTGGATGAGGCCAGTCTGTACCCCACATTACATTATCAGAATTAGCTTCCACGAGTGCTCTGGCCATTGGCAAAACATCATCATAAGGTGGAAGGTCTGTCTCACTCACGCGGTTAGCTCCTGATATTTTAATCCATGTATTTCCATCTTTTACAAGTTTCAATAATGTTTTGAAACCATCTGAATGGATACCAGCTGTAGCAGGTTGATATGCAAAGTGACCTATCGATATGGGAACGGATGCATTTGACAGCACCGGCTCTAGTTCCACAATATCTTTGCCGGGAAACAAATACTCTAAATGCCAACCAAGGCTTTTTATTTTATCTTCAAGTTTTGAAATCTCTTTTAGTTCGAGTGGCATCCCGCCTTTGTTATCTAGATTAAGTCTAACTCCTCTGATGCCCTGTCCATGCAATTCCTGAAGGAAATTTTCAGAAGCATCCATTTTAATGGCACAAACACCACGTGCTTTATTTGGAATCTTTTCGTTCAAGACGTTCATCCCTTTTAAAATGGCTGAGTTATCCACTCCATAAACGGATGGCTGTGTAAAAACAACTCTGTCTATTCCAAGTGTTTGGTGGAGATGTATTAAATCTTCTAATGTAGAATCTGGTGGATTGTATCCTCTTCCTTCAAACAAGGGGAAATGACTCTCAAAAATATGTACATGTGTATCGATGCTACCTTTCGGCAGGGTTATGTTTGGTTTTCTTGGGTTTCTATCTGGCGCTATACAATCTTTGATAGTCATAACTCTCTCCAAAATTTATTATGCTTAACGATAATTAATTTTATCGATAATTTCTTTATAACGGTGTAACAATAATGAAAAATTTGTCCATAGAAATCTATTTATCTTTTTAAGTTAATTTAAAATTCAATAATATTTTAATTATTCTGTAAAAATATATTAGCACCCTCCAGTATTCTATTTGACGGCGGATTAATCCTTTCTAGTGTTGACGAAATTTCTACATCCCAATTTAAAGAGGTTCTGATTTCTTCAGCATTTCTATCAGAATAAATTTTTTGTAAGACAGCCTTTCCTGTTTCAAAACTGAAATATCCATCTGGCATAGCAACGCCAACTACACCCTTTCTGTTACCATACGGTATATTTGGTGAAGTGATGAAATCGACATTGTTTACAAAGCGTCTTGGGTCGGATGGCATTACAACAACTACTTTATTTGCCAACACTGAAATATCGTGAGCCCCTCCTGAACCTGGTAGTGATATAGTTTTTCCAGATTTTGTATTGAGCTTGCTACTGTTAAGGTTTCCGTTAACATCTATTTGAGCTGCAGATAATAACCCAACATCAATCTCGCCTCGCTGGAGCATACTGAAAACATCCAGCATAGAACCATGCATTTTTGAAGCTTTTGCGATATTTGCGCTTGCGGTAGATAAAGGTTGTGTTTTGCACATTACCTCCATTAGTCCTGACTCAAACACGAGGTGACAGTTTGGTGATGTATAATTCTGGGTTATGTGGGCAACTAAACATGGCAATCCAATACCAACAAAAATTGTCTTACAATCAAAGATTTCACCGGATGCCATGAAAGCTGCTCTTGCTTGTGAAATCGAATCATCTGATATAGTTTGTTTCTGAGCACTTTCTTTCACCACCTTATGTTTCATGAATTGTCCCATTCTAGCTTTTTCAATAAATCATCTGGCAGGCTGTGAAGATAGCTATTAAAATCATTATGATTGTAAATAGTTGATTGAAGCCATTCCTTAGTTTTTAAAGCATCTTTGGTATTGTTGCTATGGTTTGCATAATATTTTTCATCTCTTTGATAAAAACTATGTAAATAGGAAGGATAGGCCCCAAAGGGCTGCTTTATAACAGCAACAACTTTGTGTGCTGGTAATTTTGTAAGATGAGGCGTAAGAGAAATTTCATCTTCTCGGCAAATTTCTTCAACGGAACAAATAATTTTTTTTGACGCCTCGCATCCATCTACAGTATCGCCAATAGAGCCCCATAGTTGCACGTTGCCGTTTATATCGGAACGTTGTGCATGAACGACAGCAACATCTGGATTTAAGGAACCATGGGCTTGGAGTTCAGTATCCGTAAATGGGCACTTTATAGATTTTATTTCTGAAACTGTGTGTGCGAGATCACCATCGGAAAGAATAGGAGAAGGAATAAAAGGTACTCCAAGTTTTCCTGCGTGTAAGCGCAACATCATTGAAAAATTTGTGCTTTCGGTCAATTCAAGTGTACCTGACTCAACCGCATTTCTAATAACATTACTCATGCCTATGCCTGGATTGCCATACCAACCACACGTTAAACCATGGGCACAACCACCTGCAACTAGCATATCGAAGACAATATCAGCACCAGTTTTTATCAAGTGCAGACCATGTTTTTTTTGACGAACGATTTCCTGTACCACTGAAAATGGAATTGCATGACCAAAACCACCAACAAAAACCATATCAGAATTATTTACGTATTTTTTTACTGCTTGTTGAGCAGTCATTATTT
>CACGLE010000053.1 GCA_902573725.1 uncultured SAR116 cluster alpha proteobacterium | reverse complement strand
TGCTTATAGAGCAAGCTAAGCAATCAGGAAAACCTCAAGAAATTGCTGAGAAAATGGTTGAGGGTAGGATTCGAAAATTCTACCAAGAGGTTGTACTATTGGAGCAAACTTTTGTTATTGATGGCGAGAGTAAAGTAGCAGATGTCTTAAAGAAAACAGCTCATGAAGCCAGAGGTGAGATTGTTTTAAAAGAATTTAGTCTGTTTGTGTTAGGTGATGGTATAGAAAAAGAAGAAACTGATTTTGCAGCAGAGGTAGCCGCTCAATTGAATAAGTAAATTTATCAGTCAACATATGGTTTAATGAAGTCTATGGCGGAATTTAAATATAAACGTGTATTGCTAAAAATATCAGGGGAATCCCTGATGGGCAATCAAGATTACGGCATAGATACAGCAATGGTTAGTCGGGTAGCCAGTGAAATTGCCGATGTTGTGTCCCAGAATATACAGGTTTGTCTTGTTATTGGTGGCGGTAATATTTTTAGAGGTATGTCTGCGGCTGCAGTAGGGATGGAACGGGCGACAGGCGATTACATGGGTATGTTAGCAACAGTAATGAATGCTCTTGCTATGCAAAATGCTTTGGAACAGCTAAAAATTGATACTCGCGTTCAATCAGCATTGCCAATAGATGCTGTTTGTGAGCCTTACATAAGGCGACGAGCTATGCGACATATGGAAAGGGGTAGGGTTGTTATATTTGCTGCTGGAACGGGCAATCCATTTTTTACGACTGATACAGCAGCTGCCTTGCGTGCTTCAGAAATGAATTGTAATGTTTTGATGAAAGGAACTCGTGTCGATGGTGTTTATTCTGCAGACCCAGAAAAAGAAGCTGATGCGGTTCGATTTAATAGCTTAAGTTATCTTGATGTTCTTTCTCAAGACTTAAAAGTGATGGATGCGACGGCAATTTCGTTAGCGCGTGAAAACAATATCCCAATTTTGGTGTTTTCCGTGACACAGACTGGTGGGTTTGACAGGGCTTTAAGACATAAAGGTGAATTCACGCTTATCAAATAAAAGTTAAGAGAAAAGAGGAAAAAATGTCATCATTAGACATGGAAGATGTTAAACGCCGTATGGAGGGAGCGGTATCTAATCTCAGTAGCGAATTTTCTGGGTTAAGGGCAGGAAGAGCTTCAGTTGCAATGCTAGATACAGTTAGCGTTGAAGCCTATGGTTCCAAAATGCCGTTAAATCAATTAAGTAATATATCAGTGCCTGAGGCTAGGTTACTCTCTGTTTCTGTATGGGATGCATCAGTGGTGGGTGCTGTTGAAAAAGCCATTAGGGAATCAGATCTTGGTCTCAATCCTCAGGTTGAAGGCACAGTTATTCGTGTTCCGGTCCCTGAATTATCAGAGGACAGACGTAAAGATATGGTAAAAGTTGCAGGTAAATATTCAGAGGCCGCTCGTATCTCTGTTCGTAATGTAAGGCGTGATGCTATAGAAACCATCCGTAAAGATGAAAAAGCAGGTCTTATTTCTGAAGATGAACGACGTACCTATGAGGCTGATATTCAAAAGGTAACAGATGAATTCGTAGCTAATATCGATACAATGTTAGCAAAAAAAGAGATAGACATCACAAATATTTAAGAACTTCTCTTAAAGGTTTTTAAAAAATATGAAGCATTTAGCTATAATCATGGATGGAAATAGACGATGGGCTCATGAGAATGCGCTTTCAGCAATTTCAGGACATGATAGAGGTGCACACACTTTGACAAAAATTGGTCGGGAGGTTGCTCGTCTCAAAATCCCCTTTCTTACAGTATTTGCTTTCTCGGCAGAAAATTGGAGTCGGTCTAAGTCAGAAATAAAGGCTCTTTTTGGTTTGATGAAAAAATATCTGCAGCAGGAAACTGCAAATTTGATGTCGGAAGACATTAAATTAAAAATAATTGGGGATGTAACACCTTTCCCAGAAGAATTGCAAATTTTATTTAAAAATGCAGAATATTTGACAGAAAATAATAAATCTATGACCTTAACGATTGCTGTAAATTATGGGGGGCTTCAAGATATAGTTAACGCCGCCTCAAGCTTTGATTTACTTAATGTTGATTTAACATCTAACGATATTATTCACGACTTTAAATCTAAGCTTATGACTTCATTTTTGCCTCCTGTGGATATGTTGATACGGACTGGAAAAGAAAAAAGGATTTCAAATTTTTTAATTTGGGATTGCGCGTATGCTGAACTGTATTTTTCAGATAGTTACTGGCCTGAATTTAGCGTGGATGAACTGCATGATGCTATAAAAGACTGGAATACCAGGTTACGGCGGTTCGGTGGAAGTGTTAACCTAAAAACTTTAGAGATTGGTGAAGCATCTACTGGTATGACTCAAGAAAGAAAAAAAACAGCTAATGAAAGATAATCTTTCGGATATTAGTCGGAGAATGACTGGCACGATATTGCTGTTACCCCTAATGGTTCTATTCTTTTCCGGTGAGCCTTATTCTAAAATCACTGTTTTGATTTGTGCAGCATTTATGGTAATGGAATATTCCTTTCTAGCTACAAAAAATATTAATCTAAGAATTATTCTTATTGGATTAATAGGTTGTTTTGGGTCTACTAGTTTGTTTTTACTTGGACTTATCTATCACTTGGTATTTCTGTTATTATTGTTGGTGTTACTGTTAAAATTTTTTCCCTATGGAACCATCATTATGGGAATTTTTCTTGCTATGCTTTTGTATAGTATCGGAAATTTGTCACACCATGAATCATTTCAGGAAATTATGACCTTTATAGTTTTTACAGTTATATCCGTGGACATTGGGGCTTATATTATTGGTCGCTGTGTGGGTGGGCCCAAATTAATACCCCTTATAAGTCCGGCTAAAACGATATCAGGTGCTATTGGTGGACTTGTTGGTGGAACATCGGCAGGAATAGGCATTTTTTTTGTATTAAATTTTCAAATTACATTTTGGCTTTTTTTGTTAACTTTATTCGTCGCAGTATTTGCCCAGTTAGGAGATATAACGGCGTCATTTTTTAAAAGGTCAATTGACACAAAAGATAGCGCAAAAACAATACCTGGACATGGGGGATTTTTAGATAGATTTGATGGATATATATATGTTATCCCAATCTTTGCACTTTTACCTATTAATGGATTATTTGTTTAATGAAAAAATTTGTTACAGTGCTTGGTGCAACGGGAACTGTTGGCTCTAAAACTCTTGAAATTATAAGAGAAAATCGAGAAAAATTTGAGATTGTTGGCATCTCTGCGCACTCAAATGTTTCAATGTTGGTAAAATTTACATTCGAATTTCTACCGAAATACATCGTGCTTTCCAATTTACTTTTATTACCTGAGTTAGAAAAGCAAGTTAGACATCTTAATGTTGAAATACTTCAAGGAGAAGAGGGGTTATCATATTTAGCTTCAAAAAAAACTGATATATTGGTAGCCGCTATTACCGGTTTTGCAGGTTTTAAACCAATTTTTCAAGCGATTAACTCTGGCATAGATGTTGCTCTTGCTAATAAAGAGGCACTTGTAGCTGGAGGGCATTTAATTATGCCTTTAGCTAAGGAAAAAGGTGTGAGAATATTTCCTATAGATTCTGAACATAACGCAATATTTCAATGTATGATGGGACAAAATTGGAGCGAGGTAGATAAAGTCACTCTTACTGCTTCTGGGGGGCCATTTGTATCAATGAGTAGAAATGAGACTTTTTATGTATCACCGAATAAAGCTCTCAAGCACCCTACTTGGAGTATGGGGAAAAAAATATCAATAGATAGCGCAACTATGATGAATAAGGGACTTGAAACAATTGAGGCTGCCTGGCTTTTTAATATTGGAAAAGAAAAAATATCAGCAATTATTCACCCTCAGTCCATTGTGCACGGCATCGTTAAATTTAGAGACCAGTCAGTTATTACCCATTTGGCACCAACTGATATGAAGGTTCCAATTTCTCAGGTATTAGCGTGGCCAAAGAGACTGAATATTAACTTGAAGGAAATTGACTTTACCAAAATTGAAAATTTGGAGTTTAAAGAAATAGATATCGTTCAATTTCCGTGTTTTGGACTTGCCTATCAATTAATAGATGAACACCCCTGTTATTCCATTGCTCTTAACGCAGCAAATGAGATAGCTGTTAATTTCTATTTAAATTATAAACTCGATTTTGGTAATATCTATACTTTGGTGGCAAAAACAATAGAACAAATTGAAATTAATGAACTCAATGATTATCAGTCTATAATTGACTATGATAATTACGCGCGCAATATAGCCGAATCAGTAAAAATATAGCCATTGGAATAACCATTTTATTAGTTGCAGAGATTTTAAGTTTTTATGTTATCATTTGGATTTTTTGAAATATTATTGTCATTTATCTTGGTTCTGACACCTATCGTTTTCATCCACGAGCTAGGACATTTTTGGGTTGCTAGAAAAACAGGCGTCGTTGTGGATGTCTTCTCTGTTGGATTTGGTAGAGAGATATTTGGTTGGACTGATTCTCACGGAACTAGATGGCGTTTTGCATGGATTCCTCTAGGAGGTTATGTAAAAATGAAAGGCGATGAAAATATAGCAGGTGGTGGCTCTGTAAATTCTAAATTATTAGAAGGAAGTTTTGCTAATGCACCACTTTTATCAAGAATTGCAATCGTTTCAGCGGGACCTATAGCAAATTTTATACTAGCATTTATTTTGTTTGTTATACTTTACATTGGCGCAGGTAAATTATTTATTCCACCAATAATTGGCGAGGTTTTGCCTAATAGTGTCGCTGAGCGTTCAGGATTAAAATCAAATGATGTGGTCCTAAGGATTAATCAGAAGAAAGTTTCTGATTTTAATGATTTTAGGGTTTTTGTATTTGAGGCACCCGGCAAACCTATAAAATTAGAAATTGATAGGTCCGGAACTATATTAGAGATTACAGCAACTCCCAAATCTATTTATATGGAAGAATTTGATATATATGCAGGTCAATTGGGAATACGCTCCCCCGTCGGTGAATTCAGGAAACTAGGTGTTCTTGAGGCAATGAGCGAATCAAGTCGGGAATGTTGGTCAATTACTGTTGGAATGATACGCGGTATTTCCAGAATTATATCAGGTGATGCTCAGATGGGTGAGATTGGTGGGCCTATTCGTATAGCTCAATTCTCACGAGATGCAGCATTACAAGGATTAA
>CACGLE010000052.1 GCA_902573725.1 uncultured SAR116 cluster alpha proteobacterium | reverse complement strand
GACTTCTTGTGTATGGTCCTCTATACCCTGTGATGCACCGCCTGTGGAAATAACTATATTATTTTCACTAAACGCTTTCTCATATCCCTCCTGCAGTGAGGTTTTATCATCTATAATTATTCCGTAATCAGAACAAAAATGATTATCTTTGGTAATCATTGCTTTTAGCATTGGCCTATTAGTATCATAAAGTTGTCCAGGCCTTAAGAATGCTTTGGTATTAGACGCATCCATTACCTCATCGCCGGTAGATAAAACTCCTATCGATAATTCTGAGTAACAGAATATTTTTGATCTCCCAATCGCTGATAACTGACCAATATCTGCTGCCGTGATTCTTTGACCATCTTTTATTATCACCTCTCCTTTTCCAAGGTTTTCGCCAGCCATGCGGATATTTAAACCCTTTTTGGGAGCAAAAGGTATTCTAACCCTTTTTTTTTCTTCTAAAATGCAGTTTTCTTGCATCACGATACAATTCAGTTCTTCTGGTACTATTGCGCCAGTAAAGATAGCGACTGCTTGTCCGGGCGATAGCTTTCCCGAATAAGGATGCCCCGCTCTAATTTCTGCAACTATGTCATATACATGATTAGGATGAGAAGTGGACCATTCATAGTGGAATGCAAACCCATCTACAGCTGCATTATTACTTATAGGAAGTGAAAAGGGGCTATAAATGTGTTCAGCGCAAATTCTGCCATTTGCGGAGCATAGGCTAATTTCCTCACGCCTTCCCAAAGGGGTTATGGATTTTTGCAATAAGCTCGTGACTTCGGATATTGACTTTGCGTTTTCTACCATTACCAATCTAAAATATCCTAAAATTTAATGCCCACAGTAGAAATAATGAAATCAGCGATTTTCTGTATTTCATTCAGGTGAAATCGTGGTATGGGAAGGTCAAGTATATCATCATTAGTTACCATGGCTAATATCGTTTCATCCTGCAAATATAACAAAGGAGATTGGTTTGACTTTTGCCAAATCTCTAATTTAGGAATAAACTCTTTTTTAAATCCTTCCACAAGAACAAGTCTTGCAGGCTCAAGGCGACTCAGTAGTGATTTTAAGCTTGGCTCCTCCTCACTACGATTTTCAGTAAAAAGAGCTGAGCGTGTAACTGAAGATACTAGTACTTGACGAGACCCAGCCACGCGAAGACGATAGCTATCTTTTCCTTTATGATCTGCTTCAAAATTATGATGGGCATGTTTCACAACAGCTATTTCAATATTTTTTTGATAAAAATAATCAATTAATTTTTCTGCTAGAGTTGTTTTTCCAGAACCTGAGTAACCAGCAAATCCAAAAATAGCCCCATGTCCAGTCGTTCTAGAAAGAGACAGCATATCATCTAGAACAGCGCTATTCATAAAATTTATCCTCCAGTGACACTCATATGTCTTGAGACAGCCTTATTTGATAATCCTCTCTCTATCATAAAATCATGCCCAAGAGGTTTACGACCTATTGCCTCTAAAATGGCAGACTTTAATCTGTCTTTGCCACCAGAACGTAAAGCAACAGCAAGATTGGTATTATCATCTTGTCCAAGACATAAATATAATTTACCGGTGCAAGTCATTCTAACCCGGTTGCAGCTTTCACAAAAATTGTGTGTTAATGGCGTTATAAGTCCAAGTCGGTTTCCCGTATTTGCTACATCAAAATATCTTGCTGGACCTGGAGATTGATGAGTGCTCTGAATTAAGCTAAATTGCTGCGATAGTTTTTGGTATATCTCACTAACTGAAATATACTGTTCTAATCTATTTTCACTGCCAATATCACCCATAGGCATAACTTCGATTATGGTCATATCAAAATTTTGTTCTCCTGCCCAATTCAGCATTGAGGAGAGCTCATCATCATTAATACCCTTTAATGCAACCGTATTTAGCTTAATTTTTAATCCAGCCTTTTTTGCAGCATCTAATCCATTTAAAACAACATCAAGTTTTCCCCATCTGGTAATTCGTTCAAATTTTTCTGGGTCTAATGTATCAATTGATACATTAATGCGCCTCACACCTGCTTCAAATAATAGGTCTGAAAATTTATGTAACTGGCTTCCATTTGTGGTGATGGTGATTTCTTCTAGTTTTCCTTTTTTTACATGTGTACCCAAATGTTTTATCAAGTGCATAATATTTCTTCTTACAAGTGGCTCCCCTCCTGTAAGGCGAATCTTTTTTGTACCGAGTTCAATAAAGCTATCACAAACAATTGCTATTTCTTCCAATGTCAAAAGATCTTTTTTTGGTAAAAAAGTCATTTGCTCCGACATGCAATAAACACATCTAAAATCACATCTATCTGTTACCGATATTCTCACGTAATCTACAATACGACCAAATGGATCTATAAGCTGATTTTGTTGCATTTGATTATTCCATTAAAATACGAATTTTTACTTGTTAAATTTTTTACCACTTTCAAAAAGCCCATTTTTTTAAATGATTTAGTTTTTTTAAGGTTTTCAGTCATGGTTATTGTTACCCTTAAGAGTAGTTTTTTAAATAACCGTATCAACCACCTTTGCTTTGGACAGCCTTTCATAATTTTCTATAAGTTGCTTAGCTTTTTTTAAAATAGGTTTATCAATCATTTTTCCTTCGTGCTGCAACACCGCCTGTTCAGCGCTTGCCTCAACTAATTTCTTAGCGTTGTCATATTCTTCTTTACTAGGCAAAAATACGGACTGGGCTGTTTTGACCTGGCTTGGGTGAATAAGCATTTTTCCTCCAAATCCACGTTTTTTTGCATCATTGCAATCCGATCTCAGCTGATCAGTATCTGATATATCTGCTGTAACACAATCAAGTGGAGCTGCTTTGCCGTACAATTTACTTTGCAATACAAGTTCAGCTCTATATGGAGCTAATACTGAGAGGTCAGCCTCACAACCCAAATCAGTTGAAAAATCAAAATGACCAAATGCACACCCCATTACATTTTTATGCTGCATTAATTCACTTATTGCTGCTAATCCTCTCACTGTTTCAATTAGGCATAAAATATGCCTATTTGTTTTATGGAGCGATAACCATTGAGTTATTGCACTTGGGTCTTCCGATTTGGAAAGCATAATTCCCACCTCACCACATTGTTCTATGCAATCAAGGTCATCCTTTACATGAGGACTATCTAAATCGTTGACACGCACGAGAATATTTGTGCTCTTTCTGCTAAATTTAACCAAATTATTCCTTGCTGCGTCTTTTTGAGTTTCAGATACTGAATCTTCCAAATCAATGATTATTGTATCTGCACCAGATTGAAGAGCCTGCTCAAATCTGTCAAACCGGATACCAGGCACAAATAAAGGTGTTATTGGCATAAAATTTTTCAAAAAAACACCTCCCCCTTCATAATAATTCTTTTGTTCTCATCACAACAATATACTTTTAGGGTTTGCATCTCATCACCTTCCTCAACCCAAAGATGAGCTGCCTCACCAGAAATCAGCGGAGACAGATTTTTATATGCAAATCTTTTTGGTACTCTATCTAAATGAATAGCAGCCAAATTCAAAAGCCAAGTAGCTTGCAGGGGTCCATGCACAACCAACCCTTGCTGTCCCTCTACCTTCTTAGCATGATCTATGTCATAGTGAATACGATGCCCATTAAATGTTAATGCAGAATAGCGAAATAACAAAACAGGATCAGTATCATATATTGCCTTTTTCATAGCAGAATTAGGTAATTTTACTTGCTCAGTTTTTTTTGAGGTAGTTCCTTTTTGTGAAAAAACATTTTTACTATTTTCTTTAAATACAAGATGCTGTTTCTCACTCAGCATTTTTTTATCTTGAACAAAAAAGTTATGGGTTACGGTCAAAAAAAAGAGTTGGCCAGACGAACCAGTTTTATGGTGAATATCAGTTACTATGGATGTCTTTTTAACATTATCATTAACCTGAAATAGTTCGGAGATTACCAGCTCTCCTCCTGCCCACATCCTTCGAGGATAGGGGATTGGTGGCAATAAAGACCCTAATTTGGCATGACCATCAATCCCAAGATTTTGGGCAGTTTGCAATTCAGGTCCAAGACACCAATGAATACCTAAAGGCGTCTGATTGTCACGAAAGAGCTGTCCCTCTAACATAATATTAAATTGTGAAATCAGTCTATTAGCGACCTCGTCGTTACAGGTTCTTGTTTGTGCCGTCCAGGTGTTAAATGTAATTGGTGTCATTTTATTGTTCTTCTAATCCGAATCCGGCGCCGTAATTTCAAAACCAGGCAATCTAGTTGCTACCTCGTTATACCAATTTAAGAGCTTTGGCCTTTTGTTCGACCAGTTATAAACATCTCTGAACGATATATATCCAAGACAGGCAGCCAGTGTTATTGCACTACCAGGGAAAGGCTGATTAGATAACCAACTGGAAATTTGTTCTTCTAAGTAATCACATCCTTTCTCTATTTTTTGTAGCTGATGAGACCGCCACAATTCTGGAATTGGATGGTCTCCTGAAAATCTATCTGCATATACCCAAAGAATTGCAGAATCAATCAAACCCTCTGCTAAGGCTGCTTGTGTCAGCGCTAAATCTCTTAAATCACCTTTTTCTGGAAACAGAAAATTATCTGATTGCCGTTCAAGGAAATCCATAATCACTCTGCTATCATATATAGATGTTCCATCTTGTTTTACTAATACAGGTATTCTGCCAGTGGGGTTTTGCTCCCGCAGTGAATCGCTAGGGTCACTTGTGTCAGCGACTTCTAGCGTAATGTTATCACGCAAACCCAAATGATGAGCAGCAAGCAAGATTTTACGCACATAAGGCGAGGCTTTACTATATCTTAATACATACATTTTTTCTGCTATAATTAGTGCAAAAGCTCATGTCTTTTATACAAACAAAGTAATAGTGTTAGACTAACAAATTTGAGATTGCAGTCTAGCAATACTTATTAAAAAAGTAATTTTTTTAGGTAAAATCAAAGAATAATATAAAGCTTAAAAATAAGAAAAATTAAATGACCAAAGCGCTATACAACTTTTACAACAACGCTTATGTTTTGAGAATCTTAAGCCTATCAAGAATGAGAGTAATATGGATAAATCAACTAATATTTGTTTTGTGAGTATAGGTGCCAACGGAAGTGCAATTGCAGCTGATATGATTGCAGCGGGTATTGAAATGAGTTGCTTTGACCCTTGGCCTTCACATGTTGAGGCTATTCAAAAAGAGGCCCTTTTGATAAAACTTCCAGATGAGCATAAAATTCAATCAATCCCAATATATCATTTGTGCCAATTGGCAGAGAGTTCACATCCATTTGATATTATTTTCATGGCTTCAAAATCATATGATACAAAATGGATTGTAGAACTCATAAAACCGCATCTAGCGGCAGATGGAATTTTA
>CACGLE010000051.1 GCA_902573725.1 uncultured SAR116 cluster alpha proteobacterium | reverse complement strand
AATATATAGTTAAAGATTAGTTTAATTATGGTTTAGGTAAAAACAGCATGGTTTTAGGTGGCAGTCCCCCAGTTTGAGAGAAATTTTATGTCAGATCAGACCAAAATTCATTCTGCCCTCGCAGAAGCAATGTCAGCACGAAGTTATATTACGTTGACACCTGTACAAGAGGCTGTGCTTAAAATTGAGGATACAAATTCTGATCTTCTTGTATCTGCTCAAACTGGTTCAGGAAAAACACTTGCTTTTGGAATTTCTATTGCTTCTACGTTACTTGCTGAAAAAATGGAATTTGATCGCCCAAAAATACCTCTTGCAATAATAATTGCACCAACAAGAGAATTAGCTTTGCAAGTAAGAAAAGAGCTTGAGTGGCTATATGTTCGCACTAAGGCGCAATTTGCCTCTTGTGTTGGGGGTATGGATCCACGAGCTGAGCGAAGAACGTTAGAAAGTGGTGCGCACATTGTGGTTGGAACTCCAGGCAGAATAAGAGACCATATTGAACGTGGTGTATTACGTTTGTCAGACATAAAGGCTGTTGTTCTTGATGAAGCTGATGAAATGCTAGATATGGGATTTCGTGAAGATTTAACTTTTATCTTAGGAAAGGCACCTGTTGAACGAAGGACTTTGTTGTTTTCAGCTACTGTACCAACTAAAACCTACCAGAAAGAATCAGTTCGTATTTCTGTCTCCTCAAAAAAATCGCAGCATTTAGACATTAGCTATCATGCTGTTACGATTCAACCCTCCGATAGAGACAAAGCGGTCGTCAACTTGCTTCGATATCATGATGTATCTGGAGCGATCGTTTTTTGTAATACAAGGGCTGCTGTCACTCATTTAGCGTCAAGGTTGACCAATCGTGGATTTTCTGTCGTAGCGTTATCGGGGGAACTCTCGCAAAAAGAGCGAAACTTTGCTCTACAATCTATGCGAGCTGGGAAAGCAAATGTTTGTGTTGCGACGGATGTTGCAGCTAGGGGTATTGATTTACCTAATCTTGAGTTAGTTATTCACGCCGACTTGCCTCAAAGTAATGAGGCAATGTTGCATAGGTCTGGTCGCACTGGTCGTGCAGGACGTAAGGGTATTTCTGTTGTATTAATACCAAATAGAAATTTTAAAAAAGTAGAGAGAATGTTTGAGAGAAATGGTATTGAACCTAGCTGGGTAACTCCACCATCTGCAGACCAAATAATCGAAAAAGACAGAATTAGTTTACTTAAGTCTGAATTGTTAACTAGCCCAGCAGAGGCTTCAGAAGTGGAGATAGCCCAGAGGATACTGAAAAAATTCCCAATTGAAGCGATTGCATCTGCATTTGTTCGTAGTCAAATGGCTGGAAAATCAGCACCAGAAGAATTAACAGTTTCTAATGCAATAGGTCCTGCTGATTTTTCTAATTCAAGCTGGTTTGAATTATCAGTTGGCTACAGAGATAACGCAGAACCCAGGTGGCTTGTTGCTATGTTATGTCGAGTTGGAAATATAGATAAGTCCTTAATTGGGGATATCCAGATACACAATTCCTTAACATTTGTTGAAATTGCATCAAATGGCGTTCAGCAATTACTTGCCGAAATTGGCTCTGATTTTTTACTAGAAGAAAAAATTCAAATAAAACAAATGCAGGCGGCACCAGAGCGCGTAAAGCTGGTTCGAAAGCGTAAGTTTTCTTCTTCTAGAAGGAGTATTAATCATGCAGGCTTATCCGAGCTTTCAACTAAAAAAAACGTCAAACTATCTTTAGAAAATAAGAAAAAGCCTAAATCAAAGAAAAGCGAAGCAGTTTCAGGTGAATTAGATTTTAAAAAATATAAAAGAAAGCCAAAAAAAGCGAATTCAGAGAAGACTCCTTTTGAAAATCAAGCAATGCATAATCAGGCTCCTCATGATTTAAAGTTAGGCCAATCTAATCAACGTCAGGATAAAAAGGGAAAAGGTATAGCTTTTCGCCATTTAGGAAAAAAGACTAAAAAGAGAAAGATATCAACCACAATGGGTGGGGGCAGGGAGCCGTTGCGGCGCAGTAAATTTTAATTTTTTAAATCTAGGCGCTGGCGTAATTCAGGTATGTTTTTTGCGCCTATTTGGAGAAGCGCGTTGATGATTTCCTCTTCAAGTATTTGTGCAACATGTTCTCCGCCGTGTGTTCCAATAGCAGCTAACCCATATAAAAATGGTCTCCCAACAAGAACGAAATCTGCTCCTAATGCCAGGGCTCTAAGTATATCAAGACCAGACCGGATTCCGCTATCAAAAACAAGTGGGTATTTAGGTCCGACTGCTTGGCGTATTGAGGGTAGAGCAGATAGAGAAGCAGGGTTCCCGTCAAACTGTCTGCCGCCGTGGTTTGAAACCACTATCCCATCAACACCTATATCAACAGCTTTCATCGCGTCTGATTTTTGCATCACGCCCTTTAAGAGCAGTTTGCCTTTCCAATGTTTTCTAATTTCTGACAAATATTCCCAAGTTAATGAACCGTTAAGCTGTTCTCCTATAAATTCTGATATAGGCTTTGAGTTATCTCTGGGGACATAGGGTTCCATGTTTTTAAAACGGAGTTTGCCTTTTAGTTCCAATGCAGCCAAAGCCCATCTTGGATGCTGCAAGATTTGTAAAAGCATTTTTAAGTTCATTTTAGTTTCATTTCTAGAACCAATGGGTGCTCCAGCTTTGCGCATATCTTCTCGTCTACTTGGCCCAGGCACATCTCCTGTAACTACCAAAACCTGCATATTTGAACTCACTGCTCTCTCTAATAAAGAGCACATAATTTCACGGCTGTCTGGCGCATATAATTGAAACCAGCCAAATCCATCACATTTACTTCCAATATCTTCAATGCTTGCTCCTGCAACAGTGCTAAGTGTATAGGGTATATTTAATTTTGCTGCCATTGCTGCGAGGTGATGTTCGGATAAAGGCCAAATCATAGAAGATAATCCAATGGGGGCAACACCAAATGGCATTGAAAATGTCTGATCCAAAAACTTAGTTTCTAAATTGGGAACAAACCTTCCATGCATTAATTCGGGTGTGAATGTGACTTTGTCTAAAGCTTTTCGATTGCGAGACATAGCATGCCCATTTCCAGTCCCGGCCTCAAGATATGCATGAATAAATGGGGGGATGTTTCTAGCAGCGGCTAGCTCTAGATCACTAATTCTTGGGAATTTTGACATTAACTTAGTTGTCAAATCTTAAAACCTTATTGCGGAAATTTCGTTATTTCCTAACGTAGAAAGTTGAAAACACTCTCATAAAACATAATTTAAACTATATTTAAAGCAAGCATTTTGAGTCACACAATTAAATCAATTCTTTTTCTTTGAATGCTTTAAGGCGAAGGCATTATTAATTAAAAATTAATTACCGCAATCCCATTAATGTAAAATTAGTGAATTTGGCATCTAATATTTTTTACTAAGTTACAAAATATAATCTTACATTGTGAAAACATAGATTGTAATCTAAAAGACGATACAAAATGATTATGCGTTGAATGCTATGTTTAAAAGTAGGAGGCCTCGGAAAGTAGGAAAACCGAGACCTCCAGTCTGGGGGAAGACTTTTAATAAAGTCTTAGTATATACGGTGGTAGATATTTAACGGTTTTGCAAGTATATATTTTTTTTATTTTAGTAAAAAAACTATTTTTTCTATAAGATTTTATTTAAGTTACTCAAATCATCTGCTTTATTGATCCCCGTAAGAAATAAGGCAATGGATAATTGTTGTTTTATTGTTTTCAGTGATTGAAAAAGTTGCTCTTGTTTAACTTCTAATTCTTCTGTTTCCAAAGATTTTAATAAAACAGATGCGCCGCCCCCAATATGACAGCCGAGATATAAAAGCTTAGCTAAATCAAGTCCATTGCGTAAACCGCCAGAGCCAATAATTGTGATTTGTTGAAGTATTTGTCGCATTTCGGGCAAAATATCTGTAATTAGGTGTCCCCAATCAAGAAATGGCTCATAGAGCTCACGCTGGCTCTTTGGAAGTCGTTCAGCTTCAATCCTCGCCCAACTTGTTCCTCCTGCACAAGCAACATCAATGTAGTGGACTCCAACGTTATGAAGTTTTTTGGCCACAGGTAAACTTATGCCCGCACCGACTTCCTTAATGAGAATAGGACATGGTAACGTTTTTACTGCTATTTCAATCGAATTTAGAACGCCACTCCAATTGGATTCTCCCTCTGGTTGGATTATCTCCTGGAGCGGATTTAAATGAATTGCAAGAGCATCTGCCTCGAGGTCTTCTATAGCAGCCTTAGCTAATTCTAAACCATTTTCCTGCGCAAGTTGAATGCCTCCAATATTGCCAATAATTGGAATTTTTGGAGCTAATTTCCTCAACTCCCTTTGGCTTTTACCATTTGCAATGCTGCTTCTTTGGCTTCCAACACCAAAAGCAACACCGCATTGGTTAGCTACCTCTGCAAAGGCGAGATTTAGTCTATTCCCACGAGGAGTGCCACCTGTCATTCCTGTTATCATAAATGGAAACGATAATTCTTTGTTTAGAAATTCACAAGAAGTATCTACATCATTAAAATCCATTTCTGGAAGAGCATTATGTGGCAGTGTAATTAGGTCTAAAGGGTGAACAATATTGAAGCGAGAAAGTTCTGATTTAGATAAATCAATATGGACATCTTTACGAGCAGAAGAAATTAAATCTTTTGAGGTGGGGTTAATCATAAAAAGCTGTCTCAATTTTTGGTTCTAATTCTAGAAGAGTGTGGTCTAAATATAAGGTCGATAAGTATCATGTGAGGAACCGTTAAAGCCGCAAGACCAATAAAGACAGTTTGTAATGCAGCTTCACTGGCCATCATTTTCGAATTAAGAAAAAAATATATTCCTCCGCCTATCAACCAGCTCGTAAAAGATAAAAAAATGGCACTACCTATCATTATTTTTTTTGAACTCATATGCCGTAACTGTTTCCAAACAAAAATGAAGTGACGTCTGCTATGGATAAGGCAGAAGTATATGGCAAAAGTAACGAGAGGAGGTGCATACCAGGCTAGAAATATTAATCCAATAAGTTCAAAGGCGGTATTATAATGTTTAGAACGTAAAGTTTCATAGGTATGAAGACATACTCCTATGCTCCAACATAAAAAAAATATCAATAGTATGTCCCATAAAATGGGAGTTGGACCATTTGTTAGTATTGAAAATAGCTTCGTAACTTCATTTTTATGGATAAGCGGTAACCAAACAGCAACAACGCCGCCATGTGCAATAATGTGGGGCCACTTAAGTTTAGTTGGGGATGCATTGAAATCAGCCATTCCAAAATGGACTATGCTTATCAAAAGAAAAATAAGAAGAGAAAATGCTGGTAATTGATACCAAATTAAAAAAATTGCTATTGCTAGCAATAGGTAAATTAATAGTAGTCCTGCTAATCTGGCAATTCTCTTTGATGAAGAAATCATAGAAAAAGAAATAGCAGCATCTAAGGCACCATGTGGCAAA
>CACGLE010000050.1 GCA_902573725.1 uncultured SAR116 cluster alpha proteobacterium | reverse complement strand
CCTTACTGGCGGGAAACCGGGTATTTTGCATGGCAATCGAACCTATTTATTACAAAATGATGATGGACAGATAGCGGATGCTCACTCTATATCCGCTGGTCTTGATTATCCCGGCATTGGGCCAGAGCATTCCTGGCTTCATGATGTAGGACGTGTTATTTACGTTAGTGCGACAGATGAAGAGGCGTTGGTTCAGTTTCAGTTATGCTCTAGGCTTGAAGGGATAATTCCTGCTCTTGAGCCATCACATGCACTCGCATTTGCAGCAAAACAATTACCATTAATGGATAAAGAACAAATTGTAATCCTTAATATGTGCGGTCGTGGAGATAAAGACCTTGAAACAGTGCTACCCAAGCTGGATGAGCGCGGGTTACTGTAAAGAAACTCAAAATAAAGGTCGAATCAAATAAAATGAGCAGAAGATTAGCCGCAAGTTTTGAAAAAGCAAAAAAAGAAAACAGAGGCGTTTTGGGTATTTTCGTATCTGCGGGGGACCCGGATACCAATACTAGCATAAAAATATTAGATGGTCTGGTTAAATCTGGCGTGGATATGATAGAACTTGGAATGCCATTTTCTGATCCAATGGCGGATGGCCCTGCTATTCAGACAGCAAGCCTGCGTGCTTTAAAATCTGGTATGACCCTAAAAGGTAGTCTTGAAATTGCGTCTCAATTCCGTAAAAAACATGCCCATACTCCTTTGATATTGATGGGGTATTACAACCCTATTTATAGATATGGTGTTGAATTATTTCTTAAAGATGCGCAAGCAGCAGGCGCAGATGGTCTTATCATTGTAGACCTCCCCCCCGAAGAAGATGCAGAACTGTGTGATCTAAACCAAAATCCAGAATTAAATTTTATCAGACTTATCACACCCACGACCCTTGGCGATAGATTGCCATTCGTTTTGGAAAAGGCATCTGGTTTTATTTATTACGTCTCAATAGCTGGTATTACTGGAACGAAATCTGCTCAGATGGAATCTATCTCTAGCGCTGTAAATAGAATCAAGCAGGTTAGCGATTTGCCTGTTGTAACTGGTTTTGGTATCAGAAATGCAGAACAGGCAGCACGTATTGCCTCGCTAGGAGATGGCGCTATTGTAGGCTCTGCAGTGGTAGAAATTATAGCAGAGTCCAATGCGCAGAATTTAACAGCTGAGAAGACCTCCGAAAAAGTGAGTGATTTTACTAAATCTCTTGCAGATGCGATATCTACTCACAAACCATAATAAAAATAATCATACGATTATAACTTGTGGATAATAAAAAAATAGCAGAAGAATATCGGTAAAACATTTGAAGGAGATGCTTATGCTGTCAGAAAGCCTAGAAAGGCTCTCACTTCTTCACCCAAAACTTATTGACCTTGGGCTAGGACGAACATATCGACTTCTTAAAAAGGCTGGAAGTCCACACCAGAACTTGCCCCCTATCTTTCACATAGCAGGCACCAATGGGAAAGGGTCAGTTAGTGCATATCTGTTTGCTATCGCTAAGCAACTTGGCCTTAAAACACATTGTTATACCTCGCCGCATTTATGCAGATTTAATGAGCGAATTCGAATTGCAAATAACCTTATCGATGATGAGGCGCTTTTAAAAGTTTTGGATGAGGTAGAAAAGCTTAACCAGAATACACCTATTACATTTTACGAAATCACAACGGTTGCTGCATTTATGGCATTTGCAAGAATACCTGCAGACCTTCTTATCTTAGAAACTGGTCTTGGTGGCAGACTAGACTCAACAAATGTGATCGAAAATCCATTAGCGTCTATTATTACTCCTATCGAACGAGATCATGAGCATTTTCTGGGCTCTGAGCTAACACAGATAGCAGGTGAAAAAGCAGGTATAATCAAAAAAAATGTGCCTGTCATTAGTGCCTCTCAGAGTAGCGAGGTTGAAGAAACTCTCAAAAATAAAGCGAGCGAGATGAATGCACCCATTTTTTTTGAGGGAGCTGATTTCATTTGGGAGCAGATAAGGACAGGAGAGGTAAAACTAGAGTGTAAAAATAGGGTTTTTACGCTACCACCCCCCTCGCTAATTGGACCTCATCAAATACAAAATGCAGCCCTCGCAGCTGCATCCCTTATCTACAGTAATAACTTCACTCCTATGGATGATAGATTATTTTCTGGTATAGGGTTCGCAAAATGGCCGGGACGGGTACAATTCATCGATAAGGGTAAATTACTCCATTACCGTGGTGCAAAACCAATATGGATTGACGGTGCACATAATTCACATAGTGCAACGGCTCTTGCGGCCTCTCTCGCAAAAATAACTGATGAGAAATGGACACTCATTGCAGGGATGTTAGAAACTCGAAAACCAGATGACATTTTTATGCCTTTAAAAAACCTTATCAGCGAGATATTTACAATAACCATACCAGGACAGGTTGCAAGTCTATCAGCCCAAGGGTTATCAGAACGTTGTCAGGATTTAGGGATTAAAGCAAACGCAAAATCAAGCTTAAGCGAGGCGCTCTCCGCAACAAGAGAAAGTGAATTTGTGGTAATTTGTGGCTCGTTATATTTAGCAGGGCACGCTTTGCTATTAAATGATACCCTGCCAGAATAATATTTAGTTAAACACATTCCATCCCAACTTATAATAGGCCACCATGAAGGATTATAAGTTTTCCTTCACCCATTGCTCTAACTGGGATTTTGGTAATGCGCCAATTTTCTCAGCGACAACTTCTCCATTCTTAAACATTAATAAGGTTGGAATTCCTCGCACCCCATAGCTTTGCGGGGTTACTGGATTATCATCAATATTTACCTTAACTATATCAACTTGACCTTCGAGTGAATTAGAAATCTCTTCTAATGCAGGACTAATTGCGCGACAAGGCCCACACCATTCAGCCCAAAAATCTACAACTATCGGTCCAGCTGCTTTTATGACATCAGTGTCAAAATTAGAATCGGTTGAGTGTTTAGTAGCCATGCTAATTCCTTTGTTTATAAAAATAATTCTTAATAGTTAGTAATAAATATAACCATTGGCAAATAGTTTTTTAAAATTTATTTTCAATTATTAAATACTTTTAAACCTTAAATGGTTTCCAAATAAGCATTCAATTGCTCATTTAAAAGAGGTACGATTTCTGCTGTTTGTGTCCAAATAAGAAAACTATGAAATGACCTGTCTGGATAGAGTTGTTTTAGCAATCCCATATAAAGCGCCATTTGACGAAGATAAGTCTTGGGCGGGTTATCAGAAGGCCGTCCGGTTTTGAAGTCAACTATTTTGATATAGGTATCAGTAACAATCAATCTATCTATCTGCCCAGATATTTCCAGCTCTCCAATTTTACCTATTATAGCTACCTCAGCCAGTGAATCTTTTGAAAACAAATCGCTGCATTCCTTATGATGAAGGATAGAATATACCTCACTAAACAGCATTATTACCTCTTCTTCAGATAGTTTTGGCATTTGTTTTTTTATATATCGAATAGCTGTTGTTTCCTGGGCATCTTCAGGAAATAAAGGGAGTCTCTCAAGTAATTTATGAACGAGAATCCCCCGCTCAAGCGCTTCTAGCTGGCCCTTTTTGTGCGGTGCCAACTGTTGCTTATCTGATTGCCATTCGGACGGACGAATAATTGCGCCTTTTCTCTCGGCATATGCATTAGGGGGCTGATCATACCAATCTGGAACAGATGCTATTATTTGCTCCTGCTTTATAAACGGCTCTTCCTTTTGTGTTATTTTTGTTAATGGTTTAAATTGAAGCTTTAATATCCCATTGATATCCACACATGCTGGATCATTAGAGATCGTGTCCTTTAATAATTCATACCAGCTATTTTTAATAACCCTCCGTGCCGGTGCTTCCCATCCAGCAATGATAAGAGCCTGCTCTGCCCGGGTTAGAGCAACATATAGTAAACGGTCATCTTCTCTTTTAATTTTTTCTTTCTGTGCATTTCTAATCTCTGTAATATAAGAAGGTGCAAAATTGCTATTCTCTGTCCAGTAAATCCATTCTTTAGAGAATGTAAGCGTATCTGACGGTGCTTTGGCAGTTAACATATCTGGTAAATATACTATAGGAGCTTCAAGTCCCTTAGAGCCATGTATCGTTAGCAATCTTACCTGAGGGTGCGCGGCAACGCTATTATCACGCAATAACATGCCTTGGCTATCTCTGAAAGATCTTACAAACTGGCTTAACTCTAGATTTCCTGCTTTTTCAAAAGCTAAAATTTCTTGCAAGAAACCATTAAAGCTCTCAATAACACCTATCCCGAGACGCTTGATAAACGCATCGACTAATCTGTCTCCAATTAAAATCTGATTAAAAAAGCTAAACACATCCTGTGTTCCGGCGAGGGATCGCCATTCAATCAATTTGCGGCATGCTAATCCCTTACTGCATTTCGACTTTTCATATTCTCTTAATCTGCTGAACAAAGAGGCTTTTCCTCTTGCGATTGCCAGTTCTTGTAAATCATCTTCCTCTAATTCCAGCAAAGGCGACTTTAGGATACTAGCAAGTTGCAAATCATCCTCAGGCGACAGGCAAACATCTACTAGCGCAAGCAGATCCTGAATTTCTATCTGATTTTGCAGTATTATACGATCTGGAGGTGAGACTGATATTCTTGCTGAAATCAGTGCTGCTCTTAAATTTGCTAGGAACGTATCTCTCTGTCGCACTAAAATCATAATATCGTTTGGGCGCACATCTCTACCCAAAATATTGTCTGAGCCAGACTCCAAAAGTGCCTTAATATGCAGAGCTATTTTCTCCGCTAAAACAACCTCCGCAGTTTCAATTCGTTCTATTTCAACTGGCATAAACGGAATTTTTAGTTGTTTTTTTTCTGACTCCACTACTGGCCATAATTCCACAGACCCAGAAAGGGTGGTCCAATGCAGACCATGCGGTACATACGTATCCCCTACTCCATTAATACGTTCATCTTGCATTACCTGATCTACAAAAGAGAGTATAGATGCAGATGAGCGATAAGATTTAGACAAACTTACTTGCTTAAATGGTTTTCTATATTGGTCTGCCTGCTCTTTGATCTCCACCTGCTTTGCAAAAAATACATTTGGATCAGCATTCTGAAAACTATATATCGACTGTTTGTAATCTCCAACAGCAAAAAAGGTCCTTGGCAGTGGCTCTTCATCTTCTGACTCAAAAAAATCCGCCAAAAGGTTGGAAATCACTGACCATTGCATGGGGCTTGTGTCCTGTGCCTCATCAACGAGAACATGTTGAATAGCTGTTTCTAGCTTCCATCTAACCCAAGCATGGATTTGGTGTTTTTGAAGCAGTCGATTTGTGAAGAATATCAAATCGTCGAAATCTAAAACACCGCGGCTAAATTTTTGGTGTTGAAAGGATAGATATAATTCTGCTGCAAGAGATAATAAATTAAAACTTAATTCACCTGTATAAGCACCATTCTGGGTTTGCATATACTCTAGAATTAAGCGTTGAGCCTCTGATATATAACTATCTAATTCAGGATTAAGCTCCCTTACAACTTTTGTGCCGATCCGTGTTTTTGGATTGGTACCGCTAAAGAAGACATCCACTAATAAGAAAAATTCTGCCTCTGCTTGCTGAGGTAATAGACTTGCCCAGCGTTTTATTTTCAACGCTGCTTCTTTATCATTTTTTCCACCGCCATTAAGCGCATCAGTCATCTTCTGAAATGGGAGTTGTTTTATCTGAGCAATCATAGATAATTTTTCAGAGGAAAAATCAGCCATTGATTT
>CACGLE010000049.1 GCA_902573725.1 uncultured SAR116 cluster alpha proteobacterium | reverse complement strand
GTTTTACAATATCATTTAGTGTTTTTACGGCAGAAACAGAGTGATTAAACATATTTTGTTCTTCTTTATTAAGCGTTATTTCAATGATCCGCTCAACGCCATTTTTGCCAATTATTACTGGAACTCCAACATACATTCCTGCAAGACCATATTTACCGTCTACATAGGCTGCACAAGGAAGCAATCTTTTTTGATCTTTTAAATATGCCTCAGCCATTTCTATGGCTGAGGAAGCCGGCGCATAAAAAGCTGAACCTGTTTTGAGTAGTCCTACTATTTCTGCCCCACCGTCTCTTGTTCTCTGAACGATTTTTTCAATTCTGTCTGTAGTTGACCACCCCATTTTAATCAAATCTGGAACAGGAATTCCAGCGACTGTGGAATATCTGGTAAGGGGTACCATTGTGTCTCCATGCCCTCCTAATACAAATGCAGTTACATCCCTTACAGACACGTTAAATTCTTCGGCAAGAAAATACCTAAATCTAGCAGAGTCAAGTATGCCGGCCATGCCTACAACTTTATTCACAGGAAGACCAGATGATTGTTGGAGCACACCTACCATTGCATCTAACGGATTTGTGATACATATAACAAAAGCGTCGGGACAATTGTTCTTTATTCCATCTCCCACTGCCATCATAACCTTACTGTTTATACCAACAAGGTCATCTCTACTCATACCAGGCTTTCGGGCAACTCCAGCAGTAACAATCACCACATCAGAACCTGCTATTTCAGCATAATCATTTGCACCTGATACTGCACAATCAAACCCCTCTACTGGGCTTGACTCCGCTATATCTAAGGCTTTTCCCTGTGGAATTCCTTCTGCAATATCAAAAAGAACAATATCACCTAATTCTTTCATACCAGCTAAGTGAGCTAATGTTCCACCAATATTGCCAGACCCTATTAGTGCTATTTTTTTACGTGCCATTATATACCTCACAAATGAGAGTTGAGCAGAAATGAAAAGACATTAATAATACCAAATTATTAAAATAGTAATTTATGTCGCATTGGTAACTAATCTGCCAAACTAAAACAAGTCTAAACATAATAGACTAATCTCATTATGGTAGATGATATCGTGACATTTGTGTTAATCTCGAGAGTGTTCTGCTAAACTCAAACTGCCAGTCTTCACCTACATATATTTTTTCTCTTTCAACAGCGGCACCCACAACAAGGAATCTGCCTCTATCATAAAGTGCATCAACAAGCCACATGAACCTTCGGGCAGCATCTCTTTGATCATCCCCTAAAATAGGAACATCCGACATAATCAATCCTTTAAACCTGTCAGCAATAATCAAAAAATCACCTGCTGCTAGCGCAGTGCGACAAAGCTCATCAAAATGCACGAAAGCAATATCGCCGCTCGTTTTTGCTAACTTTATTTCTCTACCAGAGCTCTTAATTATTTCTCCCTGAGGCGGTCTATCTTGCGATAATTGGCTAAATAATTTAGATAATTTCGCATTTACCTTTTGATTGAACGGAAACATCCAACCATCAAATCCAGCTAAAATCTGTTTTCTAAAATCATCACCTTCTTTAATATCAGTGATTCGCATCTTTGATTTAAGTTCTGTCAGAAAAGGTATAAACCTATCGCGGTGTAACCCATTTTTATATAATTCATCTGGGTGTCTATTGGAGGTTGCAATTAAAACCATTCCCTGTTGCCATAGGGAAGCAAATAAACGACTGATAATCATGGCGTCAGCGATATCTCGAACTTCCATTTCATCGAAACAAACTATCTTGCCATTTTGAATTATGCGCTTAGCCGCTGTTTCTATAGGATCTTCGGAATTCGCTTTTCGTGCCTCATTGATTAGATTATGTGCCAGTGCCATAAAATCATGAAAATGAAGACGTTGTTTATTACCTTCAGGACATTCTGTAAAAAACAAATCCATTAACATAGTTTTTCCGCGACCAACGCCACCAAATAAGTAAACGCCTTTTGGAGCAACACTAGAAATCCAAAACTGCCATTTTTTTTTAAAACTACTTAATAAAGACAAATATAACTTGTTCAGTTCTTCTATTGCTATGGCCTGTCCAATGTCTTTGTTTAACTTGCCAGTCGATAAAAGGTGATTGTATTTATAAAGAAGTGTATTTTGCTGGTATGACACAGGCTTTTTTGCTGACCAATATTTTTTACTAACTTTGTCTCTCTAACATTTTTTTCTTGATCTCACCAATAGCCTTTCCAGGATTAAGCCCTTTTGGACAAGTTTTTGCGCAATTCATAATCGTATGGCATCGATATAAACGAAATGGGTCTTCTAACGCATCTAATCGTTCGCCCGTATATTCATCTCTGCTATCCGCAATCCAACGATAGGCTTGAAGCAATACTGCTGGTCCGAGATACCTATCACCATTCCACCAATAGCTTGGGCAGGACGTTGTACAACTAAAACATAAAACGCACTCCCACATCCCATCTATTTCTTGACGTTCTTCGGGGGACTGTTTGCGCTCCTTGCCTTCTGGCGCGGGTGTATCTGCTTTTAGCCATGGCTCAATAGAAGTTAATTGTGCATATGCATGGGTGAGATCTGGAACAAGGTCCTTTACGACCGGCATATGCGGTAGTGGATATATTTTTACATCACCCTTGACATCCTCTATTGCCTTTAAACAAGCAAGCGTATTTGTACCGTCGATGTTCATGGAGCATGAGCCACAAATACCTTCTCTGCATGAACGCCTAAATGTAAGAGAACTATCAACCTCTGACTTTATTTTTATCAATGCATCCAATACCATTGGCCCGCATTCGTCCAAGTCAACTTCAAAAACATCCATCCTTGGATTATTATCGTCCTCCGGAGACCAACGGTAGATTGAGAATGTCTTGACATTCTCAGCTGTTTTTTTAGCTGGAAAAAAATCTCCTCGTGTAACTTTTGAATGTGTGGGAAGGGTAAATTCAGCCATATCATTTTTCCTAATTAATATACACGCGCCACTGGTGGGACAGACTCTACTTCATTGGTAAGTGTTGTTAACGTCACATCACGATAGGTAACGGAGGATTTGTTTTCATCATCAAGCCACATCACTGTATGTTTCATCCAATTCTTATCGTCTCTTTCAGAGAAATCTTCATGTGCATGAGCTCCTCTTGATTCTTTTCTTTGTTCAGCAGAACGGATAGTTACTAAAGCCTGCCCCATCAGGTTTTCTAGTTCCATCGCCTCTATTAAATCGGTATTCCATATTAAAGATCTATCCTGAATACCAATATTGTTCATATTCCCCGCTATAGAGTCCATTGTTTTAACACCCTTTGTAAGTGATTCACCTGAACGAAAAACGGCTGCATATTTTTGCATTGCCAGTTGCATCTCAAGTCTTAGTTCCCCTGGCTGTTTATCGCCCTTTGAATGACGCATCCTATCTAATCTGCTAATAGCACGGTCTGTTGATACTTTGGATACTGGTGCGTGAGACGCTCCTGGCGTTAGCACTTCACTTGCTCGGTGTGCTGCTGCCCTTCCAAAAACCACAATATCGAGAAGTGAATTTGTTCCAAGCCTATTTGCCCCATGGACAGAAACGCATGCAGCCTCCCCTATGGCCATTAGTCCTTGAACAGTTCTATTTGGATCTGAGGCAGTTGGACATAACACTTCACCATGATAATTTGTTGGTACACCACCCATATTATAGTGCACCGTTGGTAGAACAGGAATTGGGTCTTTGGTTACATCAACACCACAAAAAATTTTAGCTGTTTCAGTAATGCCGGGTAATCTTTGATGAAGAGTTTCTGGATCTATGTGCTCAAGGTGCAACATTATATGATCTTTTTTTGGGCCAACTCCTCTTCCCTCATTAATTTCAATTGTCATTGACCTACTTACTACATCTCGGCTGGCTAAATCTTTAGCAGTCGGTGCATATCTCTCCATGAAACGCTCACCCTCAGAGTTGGTAAGATACCCACCTTCACCTCGAGCCCCTTCTGTAATCAAAACACCTGCTCCATAAACACCTGTTGGGTGGAATTGTACAAACTCCATGTCTTGAAGTGGTAGCCCTGCACGCAACGCCATTGCGTTCCCATCACCGGTGCAGGTATGAGCAGATGTGCAAGAAAAATAAACCCTTCCATACCCACCAGTAGCAAGAACTGTTCGTTGTCCAAGAAAGCGGTGGATAGAACCATCTTCCATACATAATGCAACGATACCCTGACATGTTCCATTATCATCCATAATCAAATCTATAGCATAATATTCCACAAAAAATTCTGCAGCGTGTTTTAAACACTGCTGATAAAGTGTATGCAAAATTGCATGCCCTGTTCTATCAGCAGCAGCACAAGCACGTCTCGCCATAGACTTCCCATAATCTAGTGTATGGCCTCCAAAAGGTCTTTGGTAAATGTTGCCTTCATCTGTTCTAGAAAAAGGAACACCATAATGCTCTAGTTCAATCACAGATGGAATGGCTTCTCGACACATATATTCAATTGCATCTTGATCTCCAAGCCAGTCTGAACCCTTAACCGTATCATACATGTGATAACGCCATCCATCACCTTCGCCCATGTTGTTAAGCGCAGCGCCTATACCGCCTTGAGCCGCTACAGTATGTGAACGCGTTGGGAACACTTTGGTTACACATGCAGTGCGCAGACCTGATGTTGCCATGCCTAATGTTGCTCTCAATCCTGCACCACCCGCTCCAACAACAACCACATCATAGTGATGATCTGTAATTTCATATGCACTCATTATTTATTTACCTTTTCTACAGTCAATTTTTTTCACAACCAATTAGGTTGATACTATCTTCAGCAAAGATAGTGCTGATAAAGTTGCAAGCAAGATAAGTATAGCCTTAACAACGATTATTGATGATATTCGTCCCCATTCTGACCCAACATAATCTTCTATCACAACTTGAATTCCAAGCATGCAATGCCAGAAGCCTATAATAATCAATAATAATAAAATAGCGGCGTGAAATGGGTTTTGAAGAAGAAAAATAGCTTGGTTATAATCAGACCCTGCTATCCTAAAGATCAAATATATAGCTGATAAAACCAAAGGTACCATAGCTATAGCCGTTAGTCTTTGATACCACCAGTGATGCACCCCCGATTTAGCTGAACCGAGACCACGTGCCTTTGCAAGTGGTGTTCTCATTGAATTTGAAGGCTGTGTCATCTTGTGTTCCTAACCAAAAAATATTACTGACCAAAAACCAACTATCAGGAAAAACATTGTTATCAGGGCAATATGCCCTGACGTGTAAACGCCTGGTACATCAAGTGCTTTTCCAAAATCCCAAAACAAATGACGCACACCATTGCTCGCATGATAAAATAACACTACCGAATAGCCAAACATTACAAGCTGTCCAATAGGGTGGAATATTATTGTGGATACAAGATTGAAACTATTTTCTCCGAACGCAAGAGCTAGGAGCCAACAAGTGAGCAAAATAGTTCCAGATGCCAAAATAACCCCTGTCATTCGATGGGTAATAGACATTACAGCGGGGAGCTGAAATCGCCAGATAGATAAATGCGGCGATAGAGGACGAGGCCGAGACATTTTTATCAAAATCCTTTTGTATCTTTTAATAGATTAGGTATAAGACAGCCACTTATCAAAATCAACGAATCCAACCTCAGATTTGCGAATGTTTTCATGATCTAGTAAAAAAGAGCTTTTTTGTTTGAATCTGATTTCCTAAAATCGCTGCAAGTGTTATTATTCCTAATGAAATCACCTTCCATACTATCAATTCAGTCTAGTGTTGTTTCAGGTCGTGTCGGAAATACGGTTGCTGTGCCAATTCATACTTTATTTGGGCACGAAACTCTTTGTATAAATAGTGTGGTTCTTGCAGCCCATCCTGGTATCATAAATGCCTCTAGATTTGTTATGCCAACAGGACAGATGGACTGCTTGTTGAGAGAATTAGAAAAGGTGAAATGCGCAAACAATATAGATGCTATACATACTGGTTATCTTGGTCACAAGGGACAAGTCAATGTCATACGTAAACATGTAATTAAACACCCAGAAACTCTTTATATCTATGACCCTGTGTTTGGAGATAACGGTTCTCTTTATATAGAAAAGGAGCTTGCCGAAGAGTCAAAAAGACAATTATTACCACTCTCAACTGTAACGACGCCTAATGTATTTGAGTCATCCTATTTGTCAGATATTTTCGTTTCCAATGTAGATTCGGCGGTTAAAGCTAGCAAAATCATACAATCAAAAGGACCTGAATGGGTTTTAACAACTGGTGTTTTTTCAGCGGAAAATGAGATAGCTGATATATTGGTTGGCCCAGATAATATAAGTGTTTTCCGCCATAAAAGACAAAGAACAGGTATTTCTGGAGCGGGCGACACCTTAGCGGCGATACTAACATCTTTATTAGTCTCAGGAAAAACTCAAATAGAAGCTGCAAACAAAGCCTGTCGCATCACACAATCTCTAATTGAACTATCTCAATCAAGAAAGTCTATGCCACTACTAACCATAGATTCAATCCGTTAACATAACTTTGAAATTTT
>CACGLE010000048.1 GCA_902573725.1 uncultured SAR116 cluster alpha proteobacterium | reverse complement strand
TAAATAAAATGTCTGAAAATAGTGCTGGAAAGATACAATTATATGAGGCTGATTTGCTTATTGTTGACTCTTTCAGGGAAGCTATGAAAGGTTGTGAGATAGTCTTTCATACTGCTAGTCCTTTTTATTTTAAGTTTAAGGATGCCGTCAAAGAATTTTATAATCCTATTGTTAAGGGAACTGAGAATATATTAGAGACGGTTAATAATACTAAGTCTGTTAAAACTGTTGTTTTTACGAGTACGGGTTGGGCTACTTATGGTGATAACGCTGATATTGCTGATATACCTAATGATAACTAATGCAGATAGAGGAGTGGTACGATTACATGTTGTATCTGAGCAATAATTGAGCCTCACGTATTCTCCTCTACTACCGAGTAGTAACAACAATAATAAGCGATGTCCTAGATGTCATTCGCCTTGGGATATGGTGGTAGTGCATGTCACGAGCAGTGTATGTATTGTAAGCCAAATGTAGTCGAATGCTGTTCTAGAGAGATTTGTGATACTACTACCACAAAGACAAATTAATTGAAGGGAGCACTAATGAATACTTGCATAATTTCCACGTTTAATTGCACTTCTGAAGAATATAAGGAAAAGTTTAATCAGATAGGACTGTGTGGGGACAATATGTAGAAAACTGGAGTATAGCAAAAGTGGATGAGCATAAATCTATAATGGTTATGAATGTGGCAGATTTTGGAGCCCTTGAGGCTTTTATGACTTCCGATGAAATGAAGGAATGGGATAAAGAAAATGCTTGCGTTGATGCGCTTTATTCGACGAATGTGGTGTAAATAGCATCTTTTATATTAATCATATTTTTAAATGAGGTAGAACATCACTTGCAGTATATAATTGTTCTGATATTTGTATTCCTAATGGTGGCTTGCTCCACAACATTTAAACAAGAAAATGACGAAAACTCTGCACAGAATGCAGAAAATAGGGAAATAACTTTACACGGGAACTCTTCAATTCAAGTCAAGGATTGACACTCTTATTTGTAGGGCAAAATGTCGGCTATATTAATTTATGTAACTTTAAGGATGAAAAATTGGTCAAGATTATCAATTCTATCAATATTTTTGACTTTGGTTTTCACATATAACAGTAATGCGTGTAACTGGAATTGTGGCGGTACATATATAGACGGCAATGATTTCGTTCTTAAGGCACCATCACATTCAGGATTTGAGAAACACGCATTTTACAATATGCCTAAAAAACAACACTCCTATGAGTATATTGAAGAGAAATCTATGGCACGAGCAGGTTCGTTTTATCAACGTTTTGAGCTACGTGAGGGTGATTGTTTTCCTTCCCCAGACGGAGGTTGGAATGATTGTAAAACTGATAGAGAGCGTTTTGAATTCAGCAGCAGACCAAGACAAAAACCAAGGGGCAAGCAATGCTATGGTTATAGTCTAATGTTAGATGAAAATTTTCAATCTGTTCACCCAACCAATACTGATTTAGGTCAAGTTCATCAGAAGGGAGGGCCTAAAGGAACTGCTGGTGGCTTTAAATCTTTTCCACCCTTAATTCAAATTGGAGCGAAGTACGATAGACTGATTTTTGGTTGGCATGAATTAACTGGTGACGAAAATAATATAAGAGATAATAAACGTGAATTTGAATTGGCAAAAATTAACGACATGAAAGGAGTTTGGACCGATATATCGTTTTGCCTAGATTTCAATAATAAGCGAATGGATGCATGGGTTAATGGCGAAAAGAAGGTAGAGGTGTCCCGTTCTCCAATAAATTTCAAGCCAGATGCAATTTATTTCAAATATGGCATCTACAGAAGTTTTGTTTCTAGATTTAAGAGCATGAATGGCTCAATGCCAACGCAAATAGCTTACTATGACGAAGTAAGGCGTGGAGATTCAGTGGAGAAAGTAGACAGAAACATTAATCCAAATTTAAAGGCTGTAGACTAATCCTTAATAACCACTCCCACTTTTGATTAAGACTATATCCCTCACCATAGCCTTGCCCTATTCCACCAGTAGACCAACCACCTATCTGGTCAATCATGTCCGCGGGACATTGGACTTCCCTTAATCTATCTCGCATAGAATGTCTGAAAGAATGAATGACACAACCTTCTGGCACTCGTTGCTTAGTTAAGGACTTCTCAAATCGTGGCATAATACTCTATGACGTCATTTTATAATTTTGTCCAATTCACTCAAGAATTTTGTTTTCATTATCAGGATTTAGAGATACCGCAACCTTGTTTGATTTTTCAATAATCTCAACTACTTTATCTGGGTGAAAGAGTTTTAAATTGAGGGAATATTAAGGGTTTTAAGCCTGCCTAAAAACAGCTCACGCAGACACAAACTCTTGAACCGACTCCCTTACCCAGAGACACACCTCATATTTACATATCCACCATAGGGGATATGTCCCATGCATAGAATACTTTAGTTTTGTAACTAAAAAAAATCTTTATTTTTAAGGTTAAGAAGTTTGACTTTTCAGCACTTTTTGAACTGATGTTTTTTGGTTAACCTGATTAAATATTTTCTCAAGATTTGGTCTTTTGGCGAGTTCATCTGCTTTATTTTCATCCCAGTTCATCAAAACATAAAAGTAAAAGTCTGCAATACCACAAGTTTCTCCTGATAAGAAAGCGTCAACGTGTTTTTCCAAAATATCGTAACAATCTTTCCTATCTGAAATAGCTTTTTCTTTAATAGTAATTTCTGTTGAGCCGTATCTATCAGAAAAGAAAAAACGGTTATTTGCATTCAATAGTGCCGTAGAAAGGAAAGAAAGCCATTGAAAGCACGTAGCCCTATCTGGGTTGCCAATAGGGGCGATTAAGTTGGTATCATGGGTTTCTAGAAGAAAATTAATTATTGCAGGACCTTCAAAAATAGAATGCCCACTTGGGGTAATCAAAACAGGAACTAATCCTCTAGGTGAAATCTTTTTAAATTCTTCAGAGTTTCTTTCCTCTGGGGTTGGAAAAACAATATCATATTTTATACCTGCCTCTTCCATTAACAATTCAATTGCCATAGAACCTAAATATGGTATGCCATAAAGTTTGTAAGAAGTTGCACTATTTTCCATAATTAAAGCTTACATTGAATGGCCAAAAAAGCAATTTTATTCTCTTTTACACCCCCATCTGTGTAACACCTCATATATACATATCCACTATAGGGGGTGTGTCCCATGCATAGGGGTATATGTGTAAGGCATATAATGTGTAGTAAAGATTAATACTTTATCTTTACCAGCGCCTTTAAGACTTAGGTACAAAGACAGTGCATCACTTAATGTTGGGCTGTTATCTGAATCACTTAATCCATCTGTCTTCAATACAGATATTGCAGGTATATCTATCTTTTGAAGCCTAAGACCTAACCAATAATCATCAAGCCGTTGATTAATTGACTTCATAGCACGAATAGCAGTAGCCAATGACTTAGTCTTTAGACTCATAGAAATACGATTTGAGGAATAGTAAGACCGAATATCAACTGGGACACGTCTTACAAAGTAATAAACACCATCTCTTAAATACAGGTGTGGGGTATCAATCTTGTACATCATTTTTTGCATCACCATCTATATGCAAACTATATAAACGCTTACATATCAATGAGTTACACATGATTTGATACATGAAATGGTGCGGCTGAGAAGACTCGAACTTCCACGAGGTTTTAACCTCACAGCGACCTCAACGCTGCGCGTCTACCAATTCCGCCACAGCCGCAAAACTAACTACAGATTCTATCCCATTTTCAACCTTATTGATCAAGTGTCAAATTTCAGATTTGGTTTTCCATAAATAATAGCCATTGAACAACAGCTTTTCTATATATTTGTTTACTTCCATGAATTTAGGATTTCTGTTATTTATATTATTATTATTAATTTATAAATATACTGACGAAAATTTACTTACGGAGTTTTGGTCTATTACTATCTGGCAAGAATATACAGGCCTTACAGATTATGTTGAAGCAATAAATTTAATGCAGAAAATGCATTCAAAAATTGCAAAAGGCGTTTCAGATGAGATGGTATGGATGCTTGAGCATCCACCTGTTTATACTGGTGGAACATCTGCAACAAAGAATGATTTATTAAATATAGGAAGTATACCCACGCATTTGACTGGAAGAGGTGGTCAGTGGACTTATCATGGGCCAGGACAAAGAATTTATTGGCCTATGCTCGACTTATCGAAAAGACAGAAAGATGTTCGTAAATATGTTTATCACCTAGAATTATGGATAATTAATACACTTAGATGTTTCTCTATTGAGGGACATAGGAGAGACGGACTGCCTGGAGTTTGGGTAAGGAGGAATGATAAAAATCAGCCTCATAGAAAAGACAAAATTGCTGCTTTAGGAGTTAGAATTTCTAAATGGATAACCATGCATGGTATTGCGATCAATCTTGACCCCGATTTAAGTGCTTTTAACGGCATCGTTCCCTGTGGAGTAACTGACAGTGGGGTAACTAGTTTTGCAGAGCTAGGTCATGTAGTGTCGATGGAAGAACTAGACATAGCAGCTAAAAGATGTTTTGAGGCAATTTTCTGATAATTAATGCCTTTTGACCTTTTCTAGAACCGCTCGAAACCGGCTAATAACGGAGACAGCGCTGAAAGAGCTTTATCTGCTTCTTTGCTTAGATAATCATGATCAACATCGGATCCACCCATACCTTCAATTACACCTTGATAATGCACAAGTTTATTTCGCAAACCACGCAACCAACTAAGTTGTCTCCGCTCTTTCGCGTTAAGCCAATCTAACCCGTTATGATAAGAATTATCTTCGTCATGCAACAGGTCTGGCCACTCTTCATTCATTACTATATCAACTATTGTTGCAGCAAGAATTATAACAACAATAGGCATGCCTGATTTGACCGCAATAATCATCTCACCTAACAAAGCTTTTGCATGAGGGCCAATGTCTAAACTCGATAGATTAATGCAAATAGACGAAAATTCTCTCCATCCTTCACCTGTGATTGGTTCATGATGTGGATGTTTTTTAAAGTTCATAACTATAGTTTCATTTAAAAAGGAATTATTTTTCCGACAAAGATAAAATCAAATCATCTACATTAAGCAAGTCACCTTCGGTCACATGAATGCGGTCTACAATACAATCAATTTCACATCTAAGACTGTTCTCCATTTTCATTGCTTCAATTATAGCAACTTGCTGGCCTGAAAATAAAATATCACCCTCCGAAACGAGTAATTTAGTTAACATGCCAGGCATTGGAGCCAAAACCTTTAAAGCACCTCCAAGTAAATTAGGTTCCGGCATGATTTCAATTACGTCATAGGCTTTCGAAGGCAGCATAGAGACCTCAATAGCATGAGGACCACACACTAGTTTTATTTTATTAAAAACACGACTGACTTTTACTGGCAAATCCTCCCCATCAACTTGTCCAGTAAATAAGGACATAGACTTTGTAACCTGCCCTGTCACTTCATACTGAACGTTATCTATTGTGACAATGTGGGTTCCTTCGAAATAATTCCAATCAGCCAAGAAGTACTCTTCATGAGAAATTTGCAAGATATTCTGCCCTTTATTTTGTTTTTCAGGATAGGACTGGTAAAAAACTGGCATTAATATTGCGGCAGAAAGTGCTAATAATTTCTTTTTTAATTCCAAATGAGGTGTTAAAGGAACGAATTTTCCACCAAATTTTTCTTCGATAAAGTTTGTGGTGATATCTCCTGACTGAAAGTCTTCATCCATTAATATAGCACTTAAAAATTGAATATTGGTTTCAACTCCAGAAATTTTATAATGATTTAAAGCTTTACTTAGATTAACAATGCTTTCTGTCCTATCTGCACCGTAGCTTACTATCTTAGCTACCATTGGATCATAAAACATCGTAATATGATTTCCCTCTTGGACACCAGAATCGATTCTTATTTTTTCTAAACCGGGCTCTTTATATTCGACCAATTGACCTATGGAGGGTAAAAATCCTCTTTCAGAATCTTCAGCATATACACGTGCCTCTATTGCCCAACCATCTGCCTTTATATCACTTTGTTTTATGCTCAGCTTCTCCCCAGCTGCAATTTTAATCATAAGTGAAACTAAATCCACATCATATACAAGTTCTGTGACAGGGTGTTCAACTTGAAGACGTGTATTCATTTCAAGAAAATAAAAATCTTCATCAGCACCAACAATAAATTCTACCGTTCCTGCAGAACGATAATTTACTGCTTTCGCAAGCGAAATTGCTTGCTGACCCATTGCCATACGTGTTTCCTGGGAAAGTAAGCATGAAGGTGCTTCTTCTATCACTTTTTGGTGTCTTCTTTGAATAGAACATTCACGTTCTCCGAGAAAAATAACATTCCCATATGCATCTGCTATTATTTGAATTTCAATATGTCGCGGTTGCTGCACGAATTTTTCGATAAAAACTCTATCATCTCCAAAAGAAGAACGCGCCTCATTCATCGCCGCTTGCATAGATAATTCTAGATCTTCCTCACGTTCAACAACACGCATACCCTTTCCACCACCGCCAGATGAAGCTTTTACCATTACTGGATAACCAATTTTCATACATTCAGCTTTCGCTTTCTGAATATCACTTATTGCACCTTTACTACCTGGAACCACTGAAACACCTGCTTCCTGTGCAATTTTTTTTGAGGTAATTTTGTCACCCATCATCTCAATTGCATGGAGAGTTGGTCCAATAAAAATAAGTCCAGCTGCTTCAACCGCACTTACAAACTCAGCATTTTCTGATAAAAATCCATAACCTGGATGTATTGCCTCTGCTGAAGTCAATTTTGCCGCATCAATGATTTTCTCAATTATTAAGTAGCTTTGAGAAGATGGTGATGGTCCTAT
>CACGLE010000047.1 GCA_902573725.1 uncultured SAR116 cluster alpha proteobacterium | reverse complement strand
AGACATTTCCAGCCATAATAAAAGCTGCTGCAAGAACAGTTGAAGCAACGGCACAAGTTGCCGGTGGGGTTCCAGCTATGTGTGATGGGGTGACACAAGGACGCCCTGGTATGGAACTTTCATTACTTTCAAGAGACGTAATTGCGATGTCTACTGCTGTTAGCTTAAGCCATGGGGTTTACGATGCTGCTTTGTGTCTAGGGGTTTGTGATAAAATTGTGCCTGGTTTGGTTATTGGCGCCTTATCTTTCGGTCATTTGCCCTGTGTTTTTGTACCCGCAGGACCAATGGGTTCAGGACTCCCCAATGATGAAAAAGCAGCTGTAAGAAAAGCTTTTGCTAGAGGTGAAGTAGACAGGGATGCTCTACTAAAAGCTGAATCTAGTGCTTATCATGGAGCAGGAACCTGTACATTTTATGGCACAGCAAATTCAAACCAGATGTTAATGGAGATTATGGGTCTGCATCTACCAGGTGCTGCCTTTCTTCACCCACATAGCGATATTCGACATGCCTTAACTGTGGCATCAACTGAACAGGCTGTCCTTATTAACAGAAAATCTAATGACTATCGTCCAATTGGAAAAATATTGGATGAGCGAAGCTTTGTTAATGCTATTATTGGTCTTCACGCCACTGGAGGATCTACAAATCATACTCTACATTTGCCAGCAATGGCCGCTGCAGCTGGCATTAAACTAACCTGGGAAGATTTTTCTGACTTATCTAATATTATCCCATTATTAACTCGTATATATCCTAATGGAAGCGCTGATGTTAATCAATTTCATGCTGCTGGAGGATTAAGTTTTGTCATAAAGGAATTACTTGAAAATGGACTACTTGATGGCAGCGCTGCATCTGTCTGGGGGAAAACTATTAAAGATTATGCATCTGAACCTATCCTCAAAGATGGTAAACTTGAGTGGCGCGCTGCTCCCCCGAATTCTTCTGATTTAAGTATTTTGAGACCGATAAATAAACCACATCAGCCTAATGGCGGATTAAAAATGTTATCAGGCAACCTTGGTAAAGCAGTTATAAAAATATCAACCGTTTCTGAAAATAATAGGGTGATAACTGCTCCAGCTCAGGTTTTTTCAAACGAGGCTGATGTAAAAATTGCCTACAACAATGGCGAGCTGAATAAAAATGTTGTGGTAGTTGTTCTTGCGCAGGGACCGCAAGCTAATGGAATGCCTGAATTACATAGTCTTACGCCAATTCTTGCCAACCTGCAAGATAAGGGATTTAAGGTTGCTCTTGTTACGGATGGAAGAATGTCCGGAGCATCTGGAAAAATTCCTGCTGCAATTCATGTATTTCCCGAAGCGGTCAATGGTGGTAATATTGGTCGCATTAAAAATGGTGACATTATTACTCTAGATACAACTTCAGGAAAGCTTGAAGTTAAAGAAGAAATTTCAAGCAGAGCTCCGTTCTCAACAGCCTCCAAGGCCAATCCAAACAGTTTTGGAAGATCGCTTTTTGCACAGATGAGAAGCCAATCTGCTAATGCCGAAGCTGGGGGTGGAATTAGTATTAATTTAGGACAGAATAAATGAGTATTTCAAAAATTTTATCATTAGGTCCAGTTATGCCTGTAATTGTACTAGAACAGGCTAATCACGCAATTCCATTAGGCGAGGCATTATTAACTGGAGGAATAAAAACAATTGAAATTACTTTACGAACATCAGCAGCACTTAATGCTATAGAACAATTGGCAAAACATTTACCTGAAATTTATGTTGGAGCTGGCACCATTCTTACCAAAGAAAATGCTACACAAGCGAAAAATTCTGGTGCCAAATTTTGTGTTAGCCCTGGAACTACGTCTTCCATTATTGATGCTTGTAATGAATGTAATATATCTTTATTACCTGGCGCCAGCACAGTTTCCGAAATGCTTACATTAAGTGAGGCAGGGTTTTCAGAAATAAAATTTTTTCCAGCATCTGCAGCCGGTGGAATACCATTTATAAAGTCACTGCTTAGTCCACTACCAAATTTGAAATTTTGCCCGACTGGAGGCATATCTTATGAGACAGCTTCAGAATGGCTATCGTTAGTAAATGTGAGTTGTGTGGGTGGAAGTTGGATAGCACCAACAAAAGATATAAATGATCAAAACTTCTCAGAAATAACCGCTCGAGCAAAACAGGCAACTAAATTAGTTAATTAATAATATGCAGCTTTCCGATAATCCATATTTCAAAATACTTATTAAAGAAGCTAAGGAAATTAGTTCTGTATCTCTAAACGATTTGATGAATCAAAAAAATCGAGTAGATGATTTTTGTTTTTCATTGGAGCCTTTATGGGTAGATATGACCCGTCAATTCATCACACCCACAATCTTTGATAATCTAATCAAACTTGCAGAGGCTTCAGGAATTGAAGAAAAGTTTTCTAAGCTTGCAAACGGTGAACCAATTAATAAAACGGAAAATAGACCGGTACTTCACACAAAATTGCGCCTAAAAGAACGCTACAAATCTGCAGAATGGCAAAAACTTACTTCGTTTTGTGAGCAGGTCCGCTCAAATAAAAACATCCGTACAATTGTAAATATAGGTATTGGTGGCTCTGACTTAGGGCCTTCCATGGTGGTGAACGCTCTGAAACCTTTTCATGGGGGTCAAAAAATTAGTTTTGTATCGAATGTTGACCCAGCCGATTTAAATGATAATTTAGCGGATTGTGACCCCAAGAAAACCTTTTTTCTGATCACTTCTAAAACATTCACAACAGCGGAAACATTACAAAATGCTTCATTAGCTAGGACCTGGTTAGAGCGAGCAAATATTAACCCATCCAATCAAATGGCGGCAATCACATCTGCCCCACCAAAAGCTATAAATTGGGGTATATCAAAGGAAAAAATATTTGATTTTGCTGATGGCATAGGAGGCAGATACTCTCTTTGGTCTGCTGTAGGCTTGCCCATTATGATAGCTATTGGGATTAAAAATTTCATGTCATTTTTAGAGGGTGCTGCAGAAATCGATAAGCACGTTTTTAATACACCTATTCGTAATAATATTCCTTTAATATTGGCGCTATTAAGGATCTGGAATCGAAATTTCCTAAATATTCCCATGCATGGCATTATGCCTTATGACCAGCGTCTTTCAATGCTTCCTGCTTGGGTACAACAGCTGGAAATGGAGAGTAACGGGAAGGCTGTTGATATAAATAATAAAAAATTACAGGTTCCTGCATCTCCACTAATATGGGGTGAGCCTGGAACAAACGCACAGCACAGCTTTTTTCAATATCTTCACCAAGGACTGGAAAAACAAAGTTTAGATATTCTAATCCCTAGGAACGCTATTGAGTGGTATCTACCCGAAGGTTGGAAAGAAAGCCATAAAACACTTATTTTTAACGCCTTGGCTCAGGCAGAAGCACTAGCGATTGGACAGGAAAACTTCGAGGAGCCTCACAGAAACTTTCAAGGGGGAAACGTTTCAACTATAATTAGCTGGGATAAATCAGACCCTTATAATCTTGGGGGGCTACTAGCCTTATACGAACACGTTACAATTGCGAGCGGTTTTCTATGGGATATCAATAGCTTTGACCAATGGGGTGTGGAACTAGGAAAACAAAAAGCAAAAGAACTTGAAAACCCAGAATGTTATGATGATTTTAGCCCTGCAGCAAGGCTTTTTCTTAAACAATTAGGGACTGGTAAATAAACAAGGCATAAAAAAACCAGACGAAAGAAGATAGAATTAATATGGTTTTTAAGAAAGAGCCGTGGTTATCTTAATCTAGGGAACTTAAAGACATGACAAAAAACTATTTTAAATTTTTAAAAATTTTATTACTAACACAAATATTTGTTTTATATGGTAATGGCTTTGCAAATTCTGAAGAAAACACTTACTTTCTAACTAGTAAGTCGTTACTCACTTATTGCCAAAGTAATTTACCTGTAGAAAATGGAATTTGCCAGGGGTACCTTGCAGGTGTAACGGATAGTGTCTATTCGGGACATCTCTCAAATTTTATTTCAATTTGCGTACCAAAAGGTATAACTACTTCGGAACTAAAAGCACTTTTTATTTCGTATGCAACAAAATATCCGGAGTTCTTTGAGCGTGCTGCTGATGGTTTATTTACTGATGCTCTCGCATCTAGATTTAGTTGTTGAATCAATTTACCATGATAGTCCAACAGAAAGTTTGCCCATATACTGATTAGCAGAGTTTGAAATACCCGCTGATATACTGAATGGAAGGGCACTATCTGCTCCTGGCGCATTTACTAGAAACATCGAGCCTGCAAAATTCAAACCCAGGGCATTTTCATGATTTTTTGTTGCTCCACCTAATTGTAAATGAAAGTTTCTTCCTTTTTCAGGATTGCGTGTATCAAGCGCAGCAGCCATCGCCGCGGATTGGTCAACATAACGTCTGGTAGCAGCATGGTCCGGCTCAGTTGGGTCCTGTATACTCAAGATACCTCTCACTTTGGTAACATGGTTATCATGGTCACCCAAGGTTAAGATTCCAGAACTTGAAGAGATCACATCGTTGGTATTATCAATATCAATAGAATTTTGACCGATAGATATTGTTCCATCATCTTTTTTCCTGATAAGGTTCATCTGACCGTCTGCAGACTTTATAGTATCTGTGTAAAGAGTTCCAATTGTCGCGTTATCTGAGTTTATTTTACTGGTCAATCCTGTTATAGTAAGGGTGCCGAGAGTAAGATTTCCTCCAATGGCTACGTCTCCACTTAAGTTTGAAGTACCAGTAACTGCAAATGCACCGTTAACTGTAGCATTATCCTGAAATGTGGCCACTCCTGCTACATCCATGGCACCATTAAGGCCTGTTGAACCTGTTACGTCCAGTGCTCCAGCTATCGAGGCATTATCCTGAAATGTGGCTATACTCGTCACAGCTAATGCACCGCTAATAGAAGTGTTATCTAAAGAGGTAGTGCCTGCTACCGTCAAGTTATCTGATAATGTGGTAACTCCCGCCACACTTAATGTACCTCCAATTGAAGTGTCATTAAGATTTAAATTATTCGTGACTGTCAAATTATTTATCGTTGTATTATCAAGCGTTGTAATTCCGGAAACTGCGAAAGATCCACCTACCGTTGCATTATCCTGTACATCCAAATTGTTATTTAAGTCTAAAGTGCCTGCCATAGTGGTTGTTCCGGTTACACCTAATGAGCCTCCTACCGTTGCATTATCCTGTACATCCAAATTGTTATTTAAGTCTAAAGCGCCTGCCATAGTGGTTGTACCGGTTACACCTAATGTGCCACCTACCGTTGCATTATCCTGTACCTGGAGATTGTTATTTAAGTCTAATAAACCTGCCATAGTGGTTGTTCCGGTTACACCTAATGTGCCACCTACCGTTGCATTATCCTGTACCTGGAGATTGTTATTTAACTCTAATAAACCTGCCATAGTGGTTGTTCCGGTTACACCTAATGTGCCACCTACCGTTGCATTATCCTGCACATCCAAATTGTTATTTAAGTCTAAAGTGCCAGCTACAGTTAGATTATCTGATAATGTAGCTACACCTGAAATATTCAAATTATTGATATTCGCAGTATCACTTACTGTTATATTATCATAAACACTTACCGTACTCGCTGAAGTTACAGTACCGGAGACATTTAGATTGCCTGTTATTGTAGCATCACCAGTTATTGCTGCGCCACCTGCTGTGACGGTAAAACCTCCAGCATCAATGGTTATTCCATTGTCAACATTTAAGGTATTTAACTCGGCTAAACCAGTCGAACTTAAAGTTGAAAAAGTTGAGTCCCCAGTTACACCTAAAGTGCCCGTTAGGTTAGAGTTTCCTGATACATTCAAGGAGGTAATTGAAGTGTTATCCATAGTAGAAAGACCAGTGACATTTAATGTTCCGGTGACTGTCAGGTTTTCGTCTAGAGTCATGTTGTCAGTATTGAAAGTACCATTCACTGTAAGGGTATTTGCCTGCATATCACCCACAATAAGGGGATCTCCAGAGGAGCTATGGGAGTCAATTATCAATTTATAATTGTCATTTGAAAGAGAAAATCCAGTATCGTTACCGATAATGATGTTACCTTGACCACTCGTTATACTGCTACCGGAATCTCGTCCTATAACAATATTGTCGTTACCAGTAGCATTACTTAATGTTGAACTGCCTATTGCGATATTTCCGGACCCAGCATTAGTTGAAGAGAGTGTGTTATCGCCAATAGCGATATTTTCCTGACCCGTAACAATACCACCTCCACTGTTATCTCCTAATGCTATGTTATGTGAACCAGTCGTTATAGAATTTGAACTATTATCCCCAATGGCCACATTATTGGTTCCGGAGGTAAGACTTCCTAAAGAAGTTGTTCCTACGCCGATGTTATCTGAAGAATTAGCAGTTAGAGTACTTGAAGTCTCGTTAATCATAATATCCGCAACAGCGAAAGGTGTTAGAACAAAGCTAAAGAGTGCAATAAATACTGAAAATAATTTACTTTTTGTCATTATAAAAATACTCAAAATTTTGATTGACGAACATCTCCATTAAAGACATTGGTATATATTTGCTACAATTCCCGACACGTTACTTGCAGTAATATGGTTTTCTTTTTGTTCCACAGTCATATTTGAAGTTGCTGCAGCAAATGCATCATGATCTTCATATAATTTGAGAACAGCGATTGCGTTACCACCCACTAAAAATGCTCTATTTTTCAGGGATATCATTGCCTGATTATAATCTTCAGATATTGCCAACCCTAAAGTCATAATTTTGTGGCAACTTTTCTCTGAATTAAGTATTGAGTCTGCCCTCATTATAATTTTCTCAGTACCAGGAATAGGTTGGTCAAATTCTTTTTTGGGTGGTTGCGGATTATCAACGACATCCGTTTTTATTGTTACAGGACTAGGTTGCGATACTACCTCAGTTGGTTCAGCCTGCTGCGCCACCTTCTTATAT
>CACGLE010000046.1 GCA_902573725.1 uncultured SAR116 cluster alpha proteobacterium | reverse complement strand
TCTGCTTAGATGCACTTCGCCGTGGTTCCGCGAGACGTGTGACAGCCGTTTTACCATATTACGGATACGCAAGACAGGACAGAAAATCTGGGCCACGCACCCCCATTTCTGCAAAGCTTTTAGCTAATTTAATAACATCAGCTGGTGCAGATAGAATTTTGACTATTGACTTACATGCAGCTCAAATTCAGGGTTTTTTTGATATTCCGGCAGATAATTTATACTCGGCACCTGTATTTAAAACAGATATCATCTCTCGTTATAATTCTAATGAACTAGTTGTTGTTTCACCTGATGTGGGAGGAGTAATTCGTGCCCGTGCCATTGCAAGTAGAATTGAGGCTGATCTTGCGATAATTGATAAAAGAAGACCCCGAGCAGGAATATCTGAAGTTATGAATATTATAGGTGATGTGTCAGGTCGGCATTGTATTATGGTTGATGATATTGTTGACTCTGGTGGCACCTTATGTAATGCGGCGCAAGCTTTAATAGACGCCGGTGCAATCACTGTCGATGCCTATGTAACTCATGGGGTTCTATCAGGGGGAGCTGTTAGCAGAGTTGCATCTTCACCTTTAAAACAAAACAGCAAAAATAACCATAAATGTGGCATATAGGTCTCTATCTGATCCCAATGACAGAAATTTGTCTGCCAAAAAGTGAATCACCTTTATGCGAAGATGAACGGTAGCTATAAAATAATTCGTGATTCTGATAAGTATCAAGATTAATACTTCTATAATTATCAATGTTTGCTTGCTTAAGCAATGTCTCACAGAAGCCCTGTAAATTAAAAAAGAACTTTCCATGAGAAGTATCGTTTTCTTTTTTTTTGTTTGGAGAAAATAAGTTTAGTGCAAATGGTTTAAGGTCTAAAATTTTTTCTCTGAAATCAGCGCTAACTTCATAGCTCTTTTGTTCGATTGCAGGACCGATTACACAAAATATATCTTTCGTTTTTGCGCCGATTTTACACATCTCAAGAACTGTGTTTTCGATAATTCCTGAAATTGCGCCTTTCCAGCCTGCATGGCATGCACCTATAACTCCTGAATTAAAATCTGCCATTAAAATTGGAGCACAATCTGCTGTAAGTATTCCGAGAAGAATATTTTTCTTCTTGGTAACAATGCCGTCAGCTTTATATCCAGAAGCAGGATGTTTGGCATTTTCAATATTTCCAGTATCAATAATAATTACTTCATTTCCATGCACCTGATTTAGAGTAATTAATTGACACCTCTGATGGGCCAGACTTTTTTTAATTAATTGTCTGTTTCGATTTACATTATCGAACAAATCGCCAGAATTTAAAGAGCAATTTAATCCTAAGAACTCTCTAGTCGAACAACCACCTTTTCGGGTAAAAAATCCATGAATCAAGATATCAGAAGATAAAAGTTCATGCTTATAATAGGCAGCGCCAGTCAAAGATTTATGGAGCTGATAAGGAAACATTTTTTCACCTTTTTGTTGTTAATTTAAGATAAACATACTTGATAGATTTTACACTTTAAAGCCAGGTGGAAAACCTTTGCCAATAGGGGTGATTAACCCAACTTGGAAAATATTTCCCATATGAGCAGGAGAAATCAACCTATCTACAGCAGCAAAAATAGCTCTATTATGTCGAGGATTATCTTTTTGTGATAAATTTTGTGCTCTTTGCTTGATACCAATTTGTGTCAAAAAATGCGATTGTGATACGGGCCCAATAAATCTAGCACCCACTTTCTCTGCTGTCCTTTCAATTGATTTAAAATCCACCCAGTGCGATATATCTGCATCCCCTGCTGATGACCATGGTTCTGCAGGTTTATGATTTAGAACTGCCTGAATAGTATCCCCAATCTGGTTAGCTTTTCCATAATCGATAATTAATAAAACGCCACCAAATTGCTTAATATGAAGAGCAACTTCAGTTATAATCTGTTCTGATTTTGGACAATATTCAATTATAGTTCCCTTATCTGGATTTTTAATGTGGTTTGCATCAAAGAGTTTCAATTGTGTTTCATTTAAAATTGGTCCAGCTACATATTCAAATTTAGAGCTAAAATTTAATAGTCTTTGTCGCCAATTTATACCATCAAAGTATGCTTGGTCTACTCCAAGGGCATCAAAAAATTCATTTGCAACCGCAAACACTGGATTTTTTGGTATTTTCTTAAAATCTTCATGCCAATAAACCGATTGTTTCTTAAGTTTGGTTTTCTGTATTTTTCGAAAAGATTTGCTTGTTTCGATCAAGTGGAGAGGTGAACATGAAAAATTTGGATAGATTTGCCTTAATGCCCTGTTAATATCTGCACTAAGTGTACCAAGACCTGGACCAAATTCGCATAATAGGCTATTAGATGGTTTTCCTGAATGTTCCCAAATGTAGCCAAGAAATGCTCCAATTAATTCGCCATAGATTTGACTTATCTCAGGACCAGTTATGAAATCTCCTTTACTACCTATTATTTTTTTTGAGTGGTAATAACCAAAATCTTTATGTGTTAGTGCGACCCTCATTGCGTTAGAAAGAGAAATAGGACCTGAACTTAATATTTCTTTCTTCACCCATTCACGAAATTTTGCGTTATTCACTGGGATTCACCTAGAGTCGAAATTGCGTTTTAAACTAAAATAGATCAAAATACTTCCAATTAGTATCATAGGGGCAGTTAATAATTGGCCAGTGGTGATTTGAATTGTACCTACACTTCCTAAAAATCCGATATGCTTATCTGGTTCTCTCACAAATTCTACTATTAACCTAGATAAGCCGTATAAAAGAAAAAACATCCCTGTTATTAAGCCGCTTGGTAACTTCGGGTTTAATATCCTCATACCATTGAGAATTATAAATATTAATAAACCTTCCAAAACAGCCTCGTAAAGTTGGCTTGGATGCCGGGGTAGCGGACCACCTTTTGGGAAAATAATACCAATCGGATGACTTGTTATTCGTCCGTATAATTCTCCATTGATGAAATTTGCAATTCTTCCCAAAAATAAACCTATTGGCGCCAAGCATGCTAGTAAGTCTGATAACTGAAAAATAGGTATTTTTGTTTTTCTTACCGTGAAAATGGTTGCAATTATCACTCCGAGCAAGCCACCATGAAAAGACATTCCACCATTCCATACTTTAAAAATTTCAATGGGGTTTGATATATAAAAATCAAAATTGTAAAATAAAACAAAACCAAGTCGTCCTCCAATTATAATACCGATTACGCAAAAATTTGTAAGTCTGGTAATATCCTCTGGATCAAATGCAGAACTATCTTTTTTTGCCTCCCGGTTCATTAAAAGCATGGTAGTAAATATTCCAGCTAGATAAGCAAGGGCATACCATCTAATTGCTATCGGGCCTATTTCTATGGCTATTTCATTTATAATAGGAAATGTAAACCATTGCTCGGTCATTCTTCTAACCCATATAAGTTGAATAAAACTTAATCATTCTCTACCTAAGTTTTTTTAAAAACTTTCTTTTTGTCTTCTATCGCCCTATTGCCTTAAGGTCAAAGACGTATTAATTTTATAATTGATTTCGTATGCAAACAATAGGTAGCTATTTTAGTGAGGAAAAAATGAAAAACCGTTCAACAATTTTTTCAGACTTAAGTAAAATGGCTCAAGGTGCAGCATCACTTGCTGATGAAATGAGATTAGAAGTAAAGAACATTATAAATGCGCGTGAACAGCGTAAACAAAATGAGTCTAATTTAGTTACCTATGAAGACTTTGAAGCACTTACAATAAGGTTAGAGAGTCTGATTTCACGAATCGAACTGCTTGAAATCAAGATAGAGAATGCCAAAACAGTAAAAAAGCAAAAATCAACAGTTTCAAAAAAAATATCTAAAAGAAAAAACTGATATTAATTATCTTTCGCGACTTATTGAAAAATAAGTGAAATTCTTCTAAATATACTACAATATGTATGAAGTCAAAAAGGTACATACTAAATATTGTGTTGCTTGTCCTTTACGTCTTTTGTTAACTTTAGAAAATTTATGGGTTTCAATTTTTTTGAAAAGAAGATCGCTAACTGGTTGAGTTTAAGTTGGGAAGAGTGAATTGAGTATTTCAGATTTTATAGACGCCAAGCCAATAGACTTAGTAATGCGGTTTGTAAAACAGCAAGAATGGTTTTTGCATCGTAATAACATAAATGAACTAATTGCAGATGTTCCAGGTAGGTGGGGACAACATCAGTTGCATATTGAGTGGTTCGAGAGTGAAGAAACTCTCGACGTGAGTTGTAATCTTGATATCACTTTTGATAAAATTCAGTTATCTGAAGTAACAATGTTAACTTCATTATTGAACCAAGATCTATGGCTTGGTCATTTTGTTGCGTGTGAGCGCACCAATACCATAAAAGTTAGACATAAACTTATGTTGCGAGGAGCAGGTGGCGCGTCACCTGAGCAAATAGAGGATGTAATCGAAATTGTTCTGGGAGAGGCAGAGCAGGCTTTTCCAACAATTTATCAAGTTTTAAATGGTCCATATGCTGCGCGGGATATTGTAACCTTCGGTATGATACAAAGTCATGGGCATGCTTGATGTTTTTAAGAAAATATGACTACTGACGCACTAATGCAAAAAACTCAAAATCAACCAAAATGGGAGCATAGTCAGCATCTTGTTTTACTCGGTTGTGGTAAAATGGGGTCTGCATTATTAAAGGGTTGGCTCCATCAAAAAGAAAATTTTAAGCGTATAAGTATTATCGAACCAGCAGGTATAAGTGCCGAGCTCGAAGCGTTAGACTTGATTACTTGTTATGTTTCACTCGAACAATTAATAGCACAAGACACTGCACCCATCGATTTTGTGGTTTTGGCTGTCAAACCACAGATGATGCTCGATGCAATAGCACCTTTTTCAAAAATTACCGATGAAAATATTGTTTTTTTGTCAATTGCTGCTGGACTGTCCTCTCATTGGTTGCGGGAAAACTTAAATGGAACCAAACAGATTGTGCGCGCTATGCCAAATACTCCTGCTTCTGTTGGGGCCGGAATAACCGCAATTTATGCAGATGTAGAGATACCAAAACAAAAAATAGAATATTGTGTTGATTTACTTAAGGCAGTGGGAGAGGTCATTATGCTCCCAAATGAGGAGATGATGGATGCGGTAACGGCCCTTTCAGGGTCTGGGCCTGCATATGTTTTTCTTATGGCGGAGGCAATGCAACTTGCAGGTAAAAAGTTAGGTATTCCTGAAGAACTTTCAAGAAAATTAGCCAGGGAAACAGTTTTTGGGTCAGGTATGCTTCTGACACAAGACCCGTCAGACTCATCAACCTTACGCGAGAATGTAACAAGCAAAGGTGGCACCACTGCAGCTGCTTTATCAGTGTTGATGGAAGAGGATTGCTTTCTTAATCTCATTTTAACGGCCATGCAGAAAGCAAAAAAAAGAAGCCGCGAGCTTGGTGAGTTAGCCTTGCCAAACTAAAATAAAGCATTATTTTCATAATACAAAAGGTTATTTTAACTGATAGTGAGAGTGTTTTGGAAAATAATTACCAAGGGATAGTTAATTTAAAAGAATGCCTTTCAGAAGCTCTCATAAAAAGACTTCTTGAAAAAAATGATTTATCAGCCATTTCACTAGACCAATTATCAGCAGACATAAATATGGATGCTGATTTGGTTAGGTCTGTTTTTCGTGATGTTAACGAATTATTTTTGTATTGGTTTAATGCACGAGTCAGCGAAATATTCGTTAGTCTTACAGAAGATTTCTCGAAAGATCATGAAGCGTCTACACGAGAAAAAGTACTTGAGACATTAATGTCGATTTTGGAAGCTTTTGCGGATAAGCGCTCCATTTTTCGGCGCATACATAAATGGGCTTTGAAGGATTTTGAATTTGGCATCTCAATAACAATTTCTGCCTATCAACTTTGCGACAAGATTTTAACTATTTCAGGAGATAAAATAAAAGACCTCCCAATTGCAGCGGCGCGTCGTTCTATTCGTATTAACGGGTTAATTGGCCTATTACTTAAAACAAGTTTGGTTTGGTTTAAAGATGACAGCGATAGTCTTGCCACAACATTTAGGGAAGTTGACAATAATTTGAGTCAGGCAATTGAAATAGGAGAAAGTTTCAAATTATTTGAAGGAGCTCGTTATGAATAAAACGCTGACAAGAATAACTAAATGCGTAAGTCTCAAGCACCATAATCTAAAATGTAGAGTTATAAAAAGATGGCAGATTTTAAGCAATTTTTAGATATAGATATTCGGGCTGGCACCATAATAAAGGTTCAAGAATTCCCTGAAGCACGTACACCAGCATTCAAGCTTGAAATAGATTTTGGTTATTTGGGAAATAAGAAATCATCTGCTCAGATAACTGATCTATATGATAAAAAGAGCTTGATTGGAAAGCAGATTTTAGCAGTAATAAATTTCCCTCCTCGCCAGATTGGTCCATTTATATCAGAGGTATTAACTTTAGGTGTTCCAAATAAAAACGGTTATGTTGTTTTAGTAACGCCAGAGGTTGTGGTTGAAAACGGTGTGCGGCTTTATTAATTCAAAGTAATAGTTCATCTATATCGGTAAAATAATACGAACACGAAGACCACCTTTGGGCGATTCCAGCAAATCTAATTGTCCGCCATGACTCAAAATTATATCACTCGCGATCGAAAGGCCAAGACCTGTACCACCTGTTTTCTGGTTTCTAGATGCTTCTAATCTTTTAAATGGAAGGATGGCATCAGTTCTTTTTTCATGTGGTATACCCGGGCCGTCATCATCAATCTGAATTAAAACTGTATCTTCTATTCGCCGAACTCTTATTTCTGCATTAAAAGCATATCGAAGGGCATTCTCAAGAATATTCATTAACGCGCGACGAAGAGAGGGTGCACGAATAGGGAAGGTGGGAATTTCATCTTCATTAAAAATTAGCGTTAGACGTTCAGGATAAGTTTTTTGCAATTGCTCAGTAATATCCCGTAAAAGCTGCCTTATATCACCTAAATGAGGTGGGTCTGATGCTTCCCCTCTTGAAAACGCAAGATATGCCTCAATCATAGCTTCCATCTCTGCTATGTCTTTTGTTAATTCTTCAATTTCAGGTGTTTTCTTTAGCAATTCTAATTGCAGTCGCATCCTTGTTAACGGTGTTCTTAAATCATGACTGACACCAGCTAACATAGTTGTTCGCTCGTTGAGGTGACGTTTTATACGATGTCTCATTGCTTGAAATGCTCGGCCTGCAGCTCTTATTTCTCTTGCACCCTCTAAATGAAATGAATTTGTTATGTCTCTTCCAAGCCCCAGTTGTCTTGCAGCTACAGCAAGCCGAAGAATTGGTTTTACCTGACCTTGTATAAAGAAAAGGGCGATTAAGAATAAAATTAGC
>CACGLE010000045.1 GCA_902573725.1 uncultured SAR116 cluster alpha proteobacterium | reverse complement strand
CCTTTTTCACTAAGTGATAAAATGTCCAATAGCGCTTTTGACGCATCCCAAAGGTTTTCTTGAGGCTCACGCTCAGGGAGGGTAATTTCTAGTAAACTACAAAGACTTAATAAGGCAGAAAGGCGAATTGGTATATCTATTAACGAGGCAGAGTAATTTTTCAAGAGCTCAACTTTGAATGTGCCAAGTTGTCCCTCCAATCTTGCTCGCCACTCCAATCCAACAAAACAGCCGGGTTGTAAAGCAGAAAGTCTCTTTCTAGATTGCCCGGCTTGGACTAATCCTGCATGACGACCATGTGTTTTGGTTAGGACAGAAGCAACACTATGCAGTTCACCATATGGTTTGTTACTTAGAATAATGCCCTCATCTTGCCATTCAGGCATCAAATTCAAGTTCCCAATTTAGATATCTCTCGGGGTCATTCATCCAATCTTTTCGAAATTTAACATGTGTGAACAAATGAATTCTTCGTTCAAACATGTTTTCCAGCTCAAGTCTTGCAGCCTTTCCAATTCGTCCCATAGTTTGCCCTTTTTTACCCAATATAATACCACGATGTCCCTCTCTTGCAACGTAAATACTGATATGAATTTCAGCACTACCATCCTCTTTTTCTAACCACCTATCTGTTTCGACAGTAAGCTGGTATGGTAACTCTTGATGTAAATTAATAAATAATTTTTCTCGTAATATTTCAGATGCAAGTTGTCTCTGAGGCATATCTGATAAGTCATTGGGATCAAACAAAAATGGACCTTGTGGCATTTGCTCTGCAAGCCATCTCACAAGGTCTTTAACACCCCTTCCTTTTTTCGCAGATATCATAAATATTTTTTCAAAGTTCACAATCTTTGCTAGCTTTGATGCCTTACCAAGCAGGTTTTCTGGCTTAACAAGATCTATTTTATTCAAGATTAATGCAATTTTCCGATTTGGGAATTCTCGTTGAATATTCTCCATCCTATTGACAATATTTTCTGTTTCCTTATCAGAAGAAGAACGCACACTATCATGAAGCAACAATATAATATCTGCTTCATCAGTCCCCTGCCAAGCAGCATTTACCATAGCCCTATCTAACCTTCGTTTTGGAGTAAAAATACCGGGCGTATCAATAAAAATAATTTGAGAATCAGCCACCATTGCTATTCCTTTTATTCTTGTTCTAGTCGTTTGAACCTTCGGCGTAACAATAGAAACTTTGGCTCCTACTATGAAATTCATTAATGTAGATTTTCCTGCATTTGGCGCACCAATGATAGCCACAAAACCTGACCTGGTTTTTTGGTTTGAAAAAAATTGGTTTTCTTTGGTCATATTTTAATTAGTATTCTGTTTGGCGAGAAAAGATATTAGTTGTTTTGCAGCATCTTGTTCTGACAGTTTTTTTGATGAGCCGGTGCCAATAGAAGGACCGTACCCCTCAATCAATACCCTAGTTGTAAAACTCGCTGAATGATCTGGACCAGTCTTTTTTATGAGCTCATATACTGGTAAGCCTAGTCCATTTGCTTCTGACCATTCCTGCAATGCAGATTTTGGGTTATGTAGTGTATCCTCTGGTACTCTACCACGCCAATCCCAATGTTTTAGTATGAAGTTTTCAGCTGTTTCTAATCCTCCGTCTAGATATAGACCGGCAATCAAAGACTCTACAACATCTGCCAAAATTGAGGGTTGAGAGCTAAGGTCAATTCCTTTTTCAGCAACTATAAATTTATGTAAGCCAATTTTTATAGCTATTTCGCTTAAATTTGATTGTTTTGCTTGTGCGTGAAAACGTTTTGTAAGGTCTCCTTGGTCATCACTTTTAAATTCTGCATAAAGATGTTTTGCTAGTATTAAACCAAGAACTCTATCTCCCAAAAATTCAAGACGCTCATATGATAAATCATTGGAAAAAATACTTCTATGAGATAGGGCCTGATGCAAAAGAGATATATTTTTAAATTTATATCCGAGGAGCGTTTGCAACCTATCAACTCTAGCAACTTCCATCAATAAATACCTTTGCCAATCCTGTCATATCTTATCGCAAATGGCCATTTCCAAAATTCAAAAAGGCTAGAAGTATTGTTATGACTGAAAAATAAAAATTCAGCCCGGCCAATTAAGTTTTCAATAGGTATAAAACCAACTGCCTGACTCCTACTATCTCTCGAATTATCCCTATTGTCACCCATCATGAATAAATGGCCTTCAGGAACATTGAACTCTGGCGTGTTATCAAAAGATAAATCATCTCTTAATTCCTGAATGACGTGTTTATGGCCATTTGGAAATATCTCTTCATAAAGAATAGCCCGTATTTTAGATATACCACTTAATACGTCAACTTCTCCAATTTGCCGTCTCGAGACTTGTTTTCCATTAATATGTAAAATGCCGTTAATAACCTGTATTCTGTCACCTGGAAGGCCAATGACCCTTTTAATATAATCAATAGAGACATCCGAAGGTAATCTGAAAACTACAACATCTCCTCGTTGTGGAAAACTTGAAAAAACTCTTCCTCTAATTGGTACCACTGCAAACGGAAATGAGTATTTTGTATAACCGTAAGAATATTTTGAAACAAACAAGTAATCGCCGACCAGCAATGTGGGAATCATTGAACCAGATGGGATATTAAAAGGCTCTGCAACCAAAGAGCGAAATGTCAATGCGATTAAACCTGCAAAAAAAATTGTCTTTAGTGTTTCAGCAATTCCAGAATTTTTTCTGCTTGATGCTAAATTTGACACCTTATAATTTTGCTTTCTATTAGCCATTAATTTTTCCTAGTTTGAAAAAAGGTTTGGATTAGTTCTCATTAATTTTTTCAATTATGACATAGGCCATAGCATAAGGATATTCGTCTGTTAAGGAAATATGAATAATACCCTTATATCCCTTCCCCAAATACGTGTTGAATTTTTCAAGACAATTTCCTTGAACAGACACCTGAGGAGCTCCACTTCTTGCATCATTCAGAATCTCTAATTCCTGCCAACTAATACTATTTTGTTTAATAAAGCTAAACGCTTTATAAATTGCTTCTTTAGCAGCGAACCGCTTAGCAATATAAGCATTTTTGTCTGAGCGAAACAAAAGCTCTTTTTGCTCTTTTTTGGTAAGAATTTTTGCTTCAAATCTAATAGGGAATTGATTTCTAACATGCTTTATGCGCTCAATACTGCATAGATCTGTGCCTATCCCTAAAATCAAGTTTTTTCCCTTAACAATGCAGTTTTTCTTGCATCTGATATAATACGACGCATTTCTTGTATTGTAGTTTTAAGACCTAAAAAAATAGCCTCGCCAATAATAAAATGGCCAATATTCAATTCTTTTATCTGTTTTATTTTTGAAATTTGCACGACATTGTTAAAATTCAAACCATGCCCTGAATGAACCTCTATTCCATAATTATTAGCAACATTTGCGGCTTGAACCAAAAAGTCTAATTCCTTCTCTTTATTATGTTCTTCTGCATCACAATAACGGCCTGTATGAAACTCAACAATATCTGCTCCAATATTCACAGCTGCCTCTATTTCTTGAACATTTGGATCTATAAATAAAGAAACCTTTATTTTTTTTCTTTTCAATTTCTCGATGAAGGGCGCCAACCTGGTCTCTTGGCCTGACACAGAAAGACCACCCTCTGTAGTGACCTCTTGCCTATTTTCCGGCACAATACAGACCGCATTGGGTTCTAAAGCACATGCTATTTCAATCATCTGCTGATTGCCTGCTAGTTCCAAATTGACCGGAAGAATAGTCTCTTTAATAATATTTTTTACATCCTCATCTCTAATATGACGTCTATCTTCTCTTAAATGAACAGTGATTCCATCCGCTCCTGCAACCTCTACAATCTTAGCTGCACGAATTGGGTCAGGATGAATTCCTCCACGAGCATTTCTAAGTGTTGCAACATGATCGATATTCACACCTAATCGAATCTCTTTCATTTTAAGGCTCCAATGATCCTACTTATGAATTGATTTAAAACTTCTAGTCACTAACTTATAAAATTTTATAAATTATAAATTTTTTTTTAAATTTCAAATTTTTTATTCACTATTGGCTTAAAAAAATTAAATTTTTGAATTATCTCTTTTAGAATCCAATTTTTTATAAAATCGCTCACGCAAAATTCTGAATAAGCAGTACATTAAAAAAAAGATTGGAGGACCCAAAATTATTGATATCAAAAGGGACCCAAGCATCCACGGTATCATTATTGAATAAATATCATAAAAAATTGACTCCATCCCAAATGTTTGTCCGAATTGAAGATAGAAGTCATAACCTAAAACCCATTTACCAAGTTCAAGACTACCCCACCACATAATTGGAAAGGTCCAAGGATTACCAACCAGTGTACCTATCGCTGCCATAAAAATACTTGCATTTATCAAATATGCAATAAAACCAGCTATAATAAAATGAAACCCAACAAATGGGGTAAAACTAAGCATCGCACCACAAGTAAAACCCATTGCCATAGAATAATTTGACTCAGTCATTCTGTAAAAGCGTTTTTTAAGATACTCAATCGCTCTACTGTAACCTTTTTGGGGACGAAGAAAGTGAAACAATTTATCAATTATTGATAGTGGTTTTCTACGTTTAAACAACATATAAAAGTCCCATTATAAAAAATTTACTGAATCATTATACGTTCAACAGACTCAACGAATTGGCTAGACCTAACAACAGTTATAATTGACTTTAATTGTGCTAAATTAACGACCTCGACATCTAGAAATAATGTAAAAAAATCTGATGTTCTCTTCGTAATTTGCATATATGAAATATTTCCTGCCTGTTGTGCGATAATAGTAGAGAGCGCTGCAAGAGCTCCCGCTTCATTTAGAAGTATTACTCTAATTCGTCCAGCAAAGCGCTTTTTATCGTTACGCTTCCAATCGACTTTAACCCATAACTCAGGTACATCTGTGTATTTGGTAAGTGTTAAGCATTCCCTGGAATGTATTGTGAGGCCCTTACCAGTAGTTAAAATACCTATTATTTTATCGCCAGGTACTGGATGACAGCAATTTGCAATATGCAAAGCCATTCCGGGATTCATACCACTGATATTAAAAGTATCAGAGCGTTCTTTATTTGTTTTACTTTTATTTCTTTTAAGAATCTTAGCAGATTTTTCTGACTTCCTAAGTTCTGGATTTAATCTATTCATTACCTCAGAAACACTGATTTTACCCTCAGCTATTAATGAAAACAGTTCCTCGGTTTTAGAAACTTTAAAGGAATTTAGAGATGCTTTAATGGCCGTCTCCCGAAGTGGGACATTATGAAATCGATATTCTTTTTCCAATAGGGCCCTTCCAACACGGCTAAATTCTTCAAGATGCTCTTCACGTATAAATCGCCTTATTGCAGAGCGGGCTCTACCAGTAGCCACGAACTCTTCCCATTCAGCTTTAGGCTTTGCTTGAGTGTCTGTTTTAATTGAAACCTGATCCCCATTATTAAGTTCAGATGCTAATTGTCTATTTTTACCATTGATTTCTACTCCACAACAATGTCTTCCAACTTTTGAGTGCACAGCAAATGCAAAATCTATAGCAGTTGCTCCAGCGGGTAAACCAATTAAATCACCTCTTGGGGTAAAACAAAAAACTTGGTCAGCATACATATCCATTTTTGTATTTTCTAAAAACTCATCTGGTCCACTATTCATTTCGATTAAACTTATTAACTCCTGAACCCAGCCAAATGAACCCTCTGATTTTTCAGAGCGTCCAGTTTTATAATCCCAATGGGCAGCAACTCCTCGCTCGGCTAAATCATGCATTTCTGCAGTTCTAATTTGAATTTCTATACGTCTGTTAAGAGGCCCAATAACACCTGTATGAATAGACCTATAACCATTCCTCTTAGGGGTAGAAATATAATCTTTCATTCTGCCCATTACCATGGGATATCTTGTGTGAACAATCCCTAGGGCTTCATAACACTGTGAAATATTTGGAACAATTATTCTAAAAGCCATAATATCTGCAAGTTGGTCCATTGAAACTTGGCGATGCTGCATTTTACGCCAAATCGAATATGCTGTCTTGCGTCTTCCAGATACTTGACACTCTATACCTGAGTCCAAAATTAATGATTGTAATTCCTGACAAATTCTTGGGAAAATATTTTCAGATTCGGCCGCCAAAAATTCAAGTCTGTTTTGAATAGACTCTCTCATTTCAGGATATAAAATTTTAAAAGATGTATCTTCTAATTCAGTTTGATATTGGGTTATGCCTAATCTCTCAGCTAATGGCACAAAAATTTCCAATGTTTCTTTTGCAATACGTTCTTTTTTTTCCAAACTATTTATAGATTCTATAGTTTGCATATTGTGCAACCTATCTGCTAACTTTACCAGTAAAACTCTTATGTCCTGACTAATTGCAACCATAAGTTTACGAAAATTTTCAGCTTGTCTCTTGTCCGGCGACTGATTTTCAATTTGGCTTAACTTTGTAACCCCATCTACCAAATTTGCAATTTGATTACCAAACTGATCTGAGATATCCTGCAAAGTTATATCGCAATCTTCTACTGTATCATGAAGCAAAGCGGTTATAATCGTATCTGTATCTAGATGCATGTCAGCAAGTAAATAGCCAACTGCTATAGGATGAGAAAAATATGCTTCACCGGAAGCTCTAAATTGGCCGTTATGAGCTTTTTTACCAATATCATAGGCAGCATTTAGTCTTTCTATGTCTACAAAAGGGTTATAAGACCTTATGCGATTAATTAGGCTGCTAAAAGCATCCTCAATAGTCTTATTAGCAACAATAGCAGAAGCTACCATTTCAACACCCCAAATTGAGTGATATATCTTTTCTTATTTTAATCGTCACTTTTAAGAAGATTAATGTCAACATCTTGAAAGCCGGTTGAGTCAATATCGTTAGAATGACCGACTTGCATACCTGACTGTTCGCCGTACAAGTCAGCTTCATATTGTGCAGAGAGTGACTCCATTTCGTTTCGGGCTTCATCGGAGGCTTCGTCTGCCAGCACTTCTTCCTCACGATCATTTAACCGTTGTAGGCCGCTTATAATTGCGTCTTGCACTTTAGTTTTATCAATTGTTTCCGCTGCGATTTCTCGCAACGCAACAACGGGATTTTTATCATTATCCCTATCAATTGTTAACATTTCACCTTTTTGAATTGCACGTGCTCTTTGACCCGCTGTTAGAACTAACTCAAAACGGTTAGGAATCTTTTCAATGCAATCTTCCACAGTTACTCGTGCCATATTTTTTTCCTTTAACAATCAAAATATACCGGCCATTTGATATAATAATATAATTAAATATGCAAGATAATGTTTAACGGGCCATGTGATTAGGGGATTCATTTTTTAATATATTTTGATTTAATTGAAATCAAATTTTTAATATATCTTGTTCTGCTGGCAAACGCTTTATTAGGGATAAAATCGGTTCTTGCATTACTGGATGGATATAATCACCATTGATTTCATTTAATGGAATCAATACAAATGCGCGTTCGTGCATCCTTGGGTGAGGTATAATAAGATTTTCTAAATCAATACATTCAGAATTAAAATCCAATATATCTAAATCTAACACTCTGGCTGCATTTCTTGAAGTTCTAATGCGCCCAATTTTAGCCTCTAAATCATTTAAACAATATAAAAGTTCTTGTGGATTCAAATCACAGCTGGCAGAAAATACTGCATTTCTAAACAGTGGTTGATTCGATTTCGGCACAGGACTCGTTTCATACCATGAAGAACATTGTATAACTTCAATACCATATCCAGATAACATATTCATTGCAGCATTAAGACCGTCTTGCACTGACGAATAGCCTCTTGGTTTAAGATTAGCACCAATCCCGATAAATATTTTGTTTTTCACTTTTTTCACACACTAAAAACTCTGTTCACAATGAATTGCCTTTTTTAATATTCTTACAAACTTTCATATAAGATAAATTAGAATTAAAAAAGTTCTTTACATTTTTCCTCGTTAACTCTGTATTCTTTCATAAAAACTTTTGTAATCGTTGGTTTTATTCTAAGTTTAATTTCAATA
>CACGLE010000044.1 GCA_902573725.1 uncultured SAR116 cluster alpha proteobacterium | reverse complement strand
CCAGCCGCTCTCGTTTACCGATCTATTGAAAAAGCAAGAAGTCAAAAAACAGATTTAATATTGATCGATACAGCAGGTAGATTGCAAAACCGCAAAGAGTTAATGGAAGAGCTTGCGAAAATTGTGAGAGTTATTAAAAAATTAGAGCCAGAAGCCCCACATGATAGTTTAATTGTTTTGGATGGAACAGTTGGACAGAATGCACTTTCCCAGCTCAAGGCATTTTTAGATGTGGCTGCAATAACAGGCTTGATAATGACTAAGTTGGATGGTTCTGCTCGAGGTGGTGTGCTTGTTGCACTAGCAGAAGAGTTTGGATTGCCCATACACCTTATTGGTGTTGGTGAAACGGCCGAAGATTTGCAGGATTTCAATGCAATCGCTTACTCACGGGCGCTACTTGGACTAACTTTGGAAGATTAGTCGTTTTTTATCTTTCCTTGACAAAAACTTACAAAACGGGCATTACAAATTAAAATTTTCGGCCATTCTTAAACGCCAGACCTTAGCAGGTCCCATCTGTCCTTAATTTATCGAGCACAGGTGCCACTTTTGTTTGTGAAAACGTAAATTAAATGAACAAACAATTTTAAAGTGCTTAATCTGGAATTATTTTTGGGACTAATAGGATAGAAAATGTTTGATTCATTAAAAGACAAATTACAGTCGGTGTTTTCTGGTCTAGGGAGAACCGGTGCGTTAAGCGAGACAGATGTAAATACTGCTCTACGTGATGTAAGGCTTGCTTTGCTTGACGCAGATGTCGCCGTCCCCGTCGTGAAACAATTCATGGAAATAATTCGAGAAAGGGCTATCGGAGCAGCTGTGTTAAAATCAGTTCGTCCTGATCAGCAAGTTATAAAAATTGTAAATGACGGACTCCAGGAAATTCTAGGGGGTGATGCAGAAGAATTAAAGGTAGATGTTACGCCACCTGCGGTTATTCTTATGACTGGTCTTCAAGGTTCTGGAAAAACGACAACTGCGGGCAAGCTTGCGCAATTTTTGAAAACAAAACGTAAGAAAAGAGTCATGCTAGCATCTCTTGACATGACACGACCTGCTGCTAGGGAGCAATTAAGGATACTTTCAGAACAAGCAGAGGTTGGGATTCTTCCAGAAGATGATAAGCAAACACCTTTACAACTCGCCAAACGTGCGATTAAGTCTGCAGAGCTTCAAGGGTATGACGTTTTAATTTTAGACACTGCAGGTCGACAGTCTATAGATGACGGGTTAATGGAGGAACTTGTAGCAATAAAATCAGTTTCGAACCCGGTTGAGACACTGCTTGTGGCTGATGCATTAACAGGGCAGGATGCTGTAAATACAGCCACTGCTTTTAAGTCAAAAATTGGGATTTCAGGCATAATTCTAACAAGACTTGATGGTGATGCTAGGGGTGGTGCCGCATTGTCTATGCGGCAGATAACGGGCTGCCCAATCAAATTTGTTGGTGTAGGAGAAAAATTAGATGCACTGGAGGCATTTGACCCAGCAAGAATGGCTGGTCGTATCCTTGATATGGGGGATGTTGTAGCACTTGTTGAAAAAGCATCTGAAGCTATTGAACAAGAAGAAGCTATGCGAATGGCTCAAAGGATGGCAAAAGGAAAATTTGATCTAAACGATTTTCTCAGACAGCTTAGACAATTGAAAAAAATGGGTGGGGTGGGAAGTCTCCTAGGAATGTTGCCCGGAATAGGAAAAATCAACAAGCAACTGGCCGCCGCAGGTGTTGATGATTCCATGATAAATAGGCAGGAAGCTATAATTTTGTCTATGACAAAAAAAGAGAGGGCATCTGTTGCATTATTAAATGCATCTAGGCGCAAGCGAATTGCTTTTGGTTCTGGTACAAGCGTACAAGAGGTCAACCGGTTAGTAAAACAGTATCAAGATATGGCTAGAATGATGAAAAAAATCGGCACAAAGGCTGGTGCTGCAGGCTTGAAAGCGATGTTAGGTAGTGGAACTAATAGTTCACCGGGCGTGTTTAGCAGTTCTGGAATGGATTTAGATGCAATGTCAAAGCAATTTGGTTCTTCAAAATCAGGTGGATTGCCAAATCTTGGCGGAATGACAAACCTTGGAGGATTGCCTCCTGGTATCAACCCAAATCGAAAAAAATAATTGATTTAAAGAATAAAATTTCCAAGAAAGGACACCAAAATGGCTTTAAAAATAAGACTATCTAGAGGGGGTTCAAAAAAACGCCCATTTTATAGAATAGTTGTCGCAGAAGCAGCAGCGCCTCGTGATGGAAGATATGTAGAGCGTGTTGGGCATTATAACCCAATGGTCCCAAAGGAGCATGAAAATCGCCTTTCAGTAAATGGGGAGCGAGTAAAATTTTGGATGGATAAGGGAGCTCAACCAACAGACAGAGTTCATAAATTACTTTCATTGGTGGATATTTTGAAGGCTCCAGAAATAAGAGAGCAGCCAAAAAAATCTGCAATTGGTAAAAAGCGTGCTGAACGTGAAGCAGAGGCAAGTGCAGTTGCAGAGGAGGCACCGGCAGAAGAAGCAACACAGGAAGCAAGTGCAGTTGCAGAGGAGGCACCGGCAGAAGAAGAAACGCAGGAACCTAATCCAACAGAATGATATTGTTGCTATGATTAACATTATTAATAATGACAGATAATCTTTTTTTGACTGATAGTGTTGTTTTAGGGGTTATTGTCTCTGCCCACGGACTAAAAGGTCAGTTCAAGGTTAAGAGCTTTACTGAGCCCCCGGAGAACTTGTTTGCCTATGGAAATGTGAAACTTGAATCGGGGGAAGAATTATCACTTAGATTAGTGAGTAAGCATAGAGAATTACTGATCTGTGCAGCTCAAGAGATAGAGGATAGAACAGGCGCGGAAGCTGTTCAAAAACAAGAATTAAGAATTGAGAGAGAGGCTTTACCATTACCTGCAGAAAACGAGATATATCAAATAGATTACCTTGGGTTTATGATAGTAGATCTAGATAAAAAACCGATTGGTTTTATTGTTGGTTTTCATAATTTTGGTGCAGGTGATATAGTGGAAGTCAAACCTGAAGGTTCAGAAACTATTTTTCTCCCATTTACAGGATTTTTAGAGCAGGTGCATAAAGTTGAAAAACAATTGGTTATGAACATTTCTGACGGGTTTATAAATTAAATTAGGAGTTCAAAATAACATCTTTTAAAAATAGTGAGACAATTGCTTGGCAAGCGACCGTCCTTACCCTATATCCAGAAATGTTTCCAGGCACGCTTAAATTTGCACTGGCAGGTCGAGCATTAAAAAATAAATTATGGCAGTTGAATGTAATAAATATTAGAGATTTTTCAACTGACAAACATGGTTCAGTGGATGATGCTCCATTAGGAGGGGGTCACGGCATGATTATGAGGGCAGACGTAATTGATGCTGCTTTACAGGCAACAAAAAATGCACCAGGCCCACGTTTTTACCCAAGTCCAAGGGGAGCAAAATTAGTGCAATCGGAAATCCGTTCCCTTAGTAGAGGAAAAGGAGCCTTGTTTATATGTGGTCGTTTTGAAGGTATAGATCAGCGTGTGATAGACAAGCATGATCTAATTGAAATATCCTTAGGGGACTATATTTTATCGGGCGGCGAGTTAGCAACTCAAGTTATTTTAGATAGTTGCATTCGTCTCTTGCCCGGGGTGATGGGTAACAAAATATCTCATGAGCAGGAGAGTTTTGAGACTGGTTTGCTAGAGCATCCAAATTATACACAGCCAAGAATATGGCAAGGGATAGCAGCTCCAGAAATATTATCCTCTGGACACCATGAAAAAATTGCAAGCTGGCGGAAAAGTCAGTCAGAAGATATAACCAAGGAAAGACGCCCAGATCTATGGCAAGATTATTTAGATAATAAATAATTTTGACGTTGAAAAAAGTTGACAGATCATAGACTAGACGGCATTAAGGTTTTGTCGCGAAAAGGAGATGAATATGAACCTCATCGATAAGATAGAAAAAAAGCAAATTGAAACAATTCTCGCACAAAGAGAAGTCCCAGAATTTGGTCCAGGCGACACTTTGAAAATAGATGTGAAGGTTGTTGAAGGTACACGAGAGAGGGTTCAAGCTTTTGAAGGGGTGTGCATCGGCCGCAAGAATGATGGAATAGGGTCATCTTTCACTGTTCGCAAGATGTCATATGGTGAGGGAGTAGAGCGTGTCTTTCCTCTTTACTCTCCAAAAATTCAAGCAATACATGTCCTTCGCCGTGGACGTGTTCGTAGAGCAAAACTCTATTATCTTCGTGGACGCACAGGAAAAGCTGCACGCATTGCTGAAAAAGTGACTAACAGAACAAAATCTGCTTAACTAAATTCGTTATTAAAATTTTGTGCTCTTTGATAAATGTTCTGAAAAAGTTTACGGGGCAAACAGAGGGCTATAGATATTGCATCAAAGGAGACAGTGATGGTAAAGCCGCGTACGTTATTTGATAAAATATGGGATGCCCATTTAATTCATCAGGCTGAAGATGGAACCTCCCTTATTTACATTGATAGACATTTGGTGCACGAAGTCACCAGCCCACAAGCATTTGAGGGTTTGCGTAATTCTTCTCGTACTGTAAGAGAGTCAGCCAGAACACTTGCTGTCGCAGACCATAACGTCCCAACTTCTGATCGTTCAAAAGGAATAGCAGATGCTGAAAGTAGATTGCAAGTTGAAACATTGGCACAAAATGCCAAAGATTTTGGCATTCCTTTTTTCTCAATGGAGGATATTAGGCAGGGTATTGTTCACGTAATCGGTCCAGAACAAGGTTTCACCCAGCCTGGTATGACTATTGTTTGTGGTGACTCCCATACAGCAACCCATGGAGCTTTTGGTGCTTTAGCTTTCGGTATAGGGACATCCGAAGTAGAACATGTTTTGGCAACACAAACACTAATACAGCGTCCTGCAAAGAACATGCGCATTACTGTCTCTGGCAGTGTTGCTTCTTTTGTTACAGCCAAAGACATTATTCTTGCAATTATCGGTAAAATTGGAACTGCTGGTGGTACTGGCCATGTAATTGAATTTGCGGGTGAAGCAATAAAGGACTTATCGATGGAGGGGCGAATGACTGTTTGCAATATGGCCATTGAAGCTGGGGCACGAGCTGGTATGGTTGCTCCAGATGAAAAAACATTTGCTTATATAAAAGGGAAGCCTATGGCGCCTTCTAATGAATTATGGGATAAGGCATTAGACTGGTGGAAAAGTCTTCCTTCGGATGATGGTGCTGTTTATGATACTGAAATAACCTTGCAAGCATCTGAAATTGTGCCAACTGTGACTTGGGGAACAAGTCCAGAAGATGCATTACCTATTACAGATTATGTTCCTAATCCAGAAAAAATTTCAGATCCTGTATTAAAAGCAAAAATTGAAAGAAGTCTCGATTACATGGGATTAAAAGCAGGACAAAAACTTACAGATATTCAGATTGATACCGTATTTATTGGTTCTTGTACTAATAGCAGGATCGAAGATTTAAGAGCTGCGGCGGGTATCATTGAAGGTAGAAAAGTTAAAACTGGTTTAAGAGCGTTAGTTGTTCCAGGGTCTGGCTTAGTAAAACAAATGGCAGAAGAAGAAGGGCTTGATAAAATATTTAAAGAAGCTGGCTTTGATTGGCGAGAGCCTGGATGTTCTATGTGCTTAGCTATGAATGCTGACAAATTATCTGAGGGTGAGCGTGCTGCTTCTACATCTAACCGAAATTTTGAGGGGCGTCAGGGAAGAGGAGGACGCACTCACCTCGTTAGCCCAGAAATGGCTGCCGCTGCCGCCTTAACTGGGCACCTTTCAGACATTAGAGAATTATAAGGGACTATTACAATGCAGAAATTTGATAAATTAGAGGGTGTGGCAGCGCCTATGGATATTATCAATATCGACACAGATATGATCATTCCAAAGCAGTTTTTAAAAACAATTAAGCGTTCTGGTCTTGGAAAAAGTTTATTTTTCGAAATGCGATATACAAATGATGGAGACGAAAACGCGGGGTTTATTTTGAATAAACCGGCTTACAGAAGTGCTCAAATTTTGGTAGCTGGGGATAATTTTGGATGTGGTTCAAGTCGCGAGCATGCGCCATGGGCGTTGCTCGATTATGGCATTCGATGTGTGATATCTACTAGTTTTGCTGATATCTTCTATAATAATTGCTTTAAAAATGGCATCCTACCTATAAAAGTAACTCCTGAACAAAGAGATGCATTGCTTGCAGATGCAGCAGACATTGAAAATCCAGCATTAAAAATTGACTTGAATCTTCAGAAAATATCACGTCCCAACGGGGCAACAATTTCATTTGAGATAGATCCATTCCGGAAGGAATGTTTGTTAAATGGTCTTGATGATATCGGATTAACTTTAGAAAAATCAGAGATGATTCGCTCATATGAGCAAAAACGAAGTTCTAGCCTTCCTTGGTTATGACATCTATTTAGTTAGGGCACGAGAATATTTTGCATTATATCGAATAATGTTTAGCAGTAGAATGAGGAATTTTGTATGGCATCAAATAGAAAAGTAATGGTTCTCGCAGGAGATGGGATAGGCCAAGAAGTAATGCATGCAAATATGCAGATAATGGAATGGTTAGCAAAGCACCGTTCTTTAGGGTTTGATGTGTCAGAAGGACTGGTTGGAGGAGCTGCATATGAAGCTCACGGTGTTCCACTTACAGACGAAACACTCTCAGATTCGATCGCAAGTGATGCTATATTGTTTGGTGCGGTAGGTAATCCAAAATATGATAATTTACCTTTTGAGTTAAAACCGGAACGTGGGCTACTTACACTTCGAAAGGAGTTAGATTTATTTGCTAACCTGCGCCCTGCGTTGGTGTTTGATCCGCTCATAAGTGCTTCAACACTGAAGCCCGAGGTTATATCTGGTCTCGATATATTAATCTTGCGCGAATTGTGTGGCGGGGTATATTTTGCGGAGCCCAGAGGCATTGACGAAATGGCTGACGGTCAGAAAAAAGGCTATGACACCAATGCATACACAACTAGTGAGATAGAGAGAATTGGGAGGGTTGGCTTTGATTTAGCCAGAAAACGTGATGGTAGGTTAACTTCTGTAGAGAAAGCCAATGTAATGCTTTCAGGTGTTCTTTGGCGTGACGTTATTACAGCTTTGCATAAAGAAGAAGGGGATGGGGTTGAGCTATCTCACATGTATGCCGATAATTGTGCTATGCAGCTAGTTCGAAATCCAAAACAGTTTGATGTCATAGTAACAGACAATTTATTTGGCGATTTGCTATCAGATTGCGCTGCAATGCTAACAGGCTCTTTAGGCATGTTACCTTCTGCGTCTCTCGGAGAACTAGACCCTGAAACTAAAATTCCAAGAGCAATGTACGAGCCAGTTCACGGTTCTGCACCGGACATTGCCGGTAAAAATTTGGCAAATCCCCTTGCCCAGCTTTTGAGCTTTGCAATGATGCTAAGGTATAGTTTTGATCAGCCTGATGAAGCAGTGCTTGTAGAAAATGCAGTTAGTGATGCTTTGTCAACAGGTATGCGTACAGCAGATATTATGTCAAATGGATCCATAGCTGTCGGCACAGATCAGATGACACAGGCTGTTATAGACTCAATGGATAAGCTTGCAAGATAGTGGAACGAATTGTGCTCAACTAGGCAATTTTTAAGGAGTATCTTATGGGATATAAAGTAGCTGTTGTTGGTGCAACTGGTGCTGTCGGCAGAGAAATGCTTCAGACATTAAGCGAACGAAAATTTCCCGCTGATGATGTGTTTGCTTTAGCTAGTGAAAAGTCAATTGGAAAAGAAATATCTTATGGAGAGGATGGCCTAATTAAAGTAACTTCTCTAGATAAATTTGATTTCTCTATTGCAGACATAGCTTTATTCTCGGCAGGTGGAGAGCTATCAAAAGCCTATGCGCCTAGAGCCGGACAAGAAGGATGTTTGGTGATCGACAATAGCTCAGCATTCCGAATGGATCCAAATGTCCCTCTGATTGTTCCAGAAGTAAACCCTGATACGTTGAAACAAGCTAAGCCTGAAAACAAAGGCAAAAATATTATTGCCAATCCAAATTGCTCAACAGCTCAACTCGTGGTTGCATTAAAACCTATCCACGATGTCTTTATTATAAAGAGAGTAGTTGTTTCTACTTATCAAGCAACTTCTGGTGCGGGCAGTCTAGGCATGGAAGAACTTTTTAATCAAACCAAAGGAATTTTTGTAAATGATACGGTGACACCAGAGGTGTTTACCAAACAGATTGCATTCAATGCTATTCCGCACATTGATGTATTTATGGATGATGGATTTACAAAAGAAGAATGGAAAATGCAGGTTGAAACAGCAAAAATTCTGGATCCAAATATCAAGCTTGTAGCACATTGTGTTCGTATACCAGTATTTATAGGTCATTCTGAAGCTGTTTTTATTGAAACTGAAAAATCATTTGAAGAAAAACAGATTAGAGAGTTATTGCGTAATGCTGGGGGACTAGCTGTTATCGACATGCGTTCAGAT
>CACGLE010000043.1 GCA_902573725.1 uncultured SAR116 cluster alpha proteobacterium | reverse complement strand
ATAATTACGGAATGGAATGAATTTAGAGCAATCTCAGCTTCAAAATTTTCAGATTTGATGAATGGTAATGTGGTTGTTGACCTGAGAAATATTTATTCACCTGATGAGATGAGAGGTGCAGGCTTAAATTATAGTTCCATTGGAAGGATTTAATTCTGGTTTGCTATTTCGATTAAATTTCCATCTGGATCTCTTAAATACAGAGAAACTAATGGACCACATGCCCCAATCCTCTATTATAATTGAATGTTTTTTAAACGTCTCAATCCAAGAATAAATAGAAACGTCAATTAAAAAAAACATCGACACTCCTACAAGTTGGATTGTTCGCGTGTGGTTTAAAAGGAAGTTATGCTTGGTGAATATTTATTTTCTGATTGCCAAATTGAAGTGAAAATCTTGGTTTCGAAGCTCCAATCGGATTAAACTCAACTAAATTCATTCCTAAAATATCAGTATAAAATAATATTGTCCTATTGATATCATCTACGGTTAAAACTGAGTGGTCAAAGGAAAGCATGAGTTTGAATTAGAGTAAAATTTGCTGCTCAAAAAAAATTTATAGGTTATTTATATCACGAGATATTTTTTTCAATTGCTTTAAATTTTCTTTTAATTGTGCTTCTAAAAATAACACTTTCTGTTGGAGTACTATAACCTTATTTTTATTATGGCTGGAAGTTTTTTTTGCTTTACTTATTCCCTTATGACCTTCTTCTGCAAGTAAGTAAGTAGGCGACACCCCAAGAATAGCAGCAAGTGCTACTAATTTATTAATTCGAGGCTCACTTCTATCCAATTCCCAAGATTCATAAGTTTCAAGTTTGACCCCAAGTTGTTTCGATAGGTCAAAACTGTCATAACCGCCGTCGATTCTAAGTTGCGTAATTCGTCCACCTAAAGTCATTTCTGGTTTTGTAGTGCTTATTACATTTTTTTCGTATTTTTTGGACAATATATTCTCTCCAGAACTTAAAACTGACAGTTAAAAATGTTTCGGGTGTGGATGAAGGGAAGTTTAAAGCCTGAACGATACATTAGAACGCCATTATTTTCCTTTGTATTAGCTTAACACTTTTTTAGTTGAGGTAAAGTGCCTAGTTCTGGATCACTTATAAGATACTATTTAGGTTTTTTATCAATCTCGCGTTGCACTGAGCCATATACATACATAATACACCAACCCTTTATCAAAAATTACAAATGTTTACAATCAGATACATGTGCTACAGTCTACGATACATTTTATATTAGAATTGGAGCGGGCGAAGGGATTCGAACCCTCGACCCCAACCTTGGCAAGGTTGTGCTCTACCACTGAGCTACGCCCGCGACATTTCCACTGTATAGATCGGGAATTATAAACTTACAAGATAAATTTAGGCCATAATATTTTATCTCTTATTGCTGTTTTTTATAACCTCAATAATTGCTTCGCTAACTGTATTTTGTGCTTCCTGTGTAAGATACGGGTGCATTGGAATTGATATTACAGATTGTGCAAGATGTTCACTTACTTCAAGCCCATAATTTGCTCGGGGGTAATGTTCGTAGGGTTTTTGTAAATGCATTGGAATTGGATAATAAATAGCTGTAGGAATACCTTTTTGACTAAGTGATTCTTGCAAAAACACTCTATCAACTATTTTTGGCAACTTTACCGTATAGACAGCCCAACTACTTGTCATTTCAGGATAACAAATAGGGGTTTCAACCCAGCTTCTTAGAAGTTCATGATAATAGTTAGCCACAGCGTTACGTTGTTGAAGTTCTTTATCAAAAACATCTAATTTTGCTAAAAGAATGGCAGCTTGTATTGTATCTAATCTGGCAGTCATGCCAAGGCGCACCGTTTGATATTTATTTGTGCCTTGTCCATGAACACGGCATGAACGGGCAATCTCAGCAATTTTAAAATCATTCGTGAATAAAGCACCCCCATCCCCATAACAGCCAAGAGGTTTGGCAGGAAAAAAACTAGTACATGTTGCCTTTGCTAAGGTACCGGTTTTGGCTCCTTGAAACTCTGTTCCAAAGCTTTGCGCTGCATCATCTAAAACCCATAATCCATTTGCCTCGGCAAAGGAATTTATTTTATCCATCTGAGCTGGTTGTCCAAATAACCCAACTGACATTATACCCACGACCTCAATAGCAGACTTAATCGCACTATCTAAAGCATCTTGCAGTCTAGCTGGGTTAAGTGTGAACGTCTCTTCATCTACTTCAGCAAATATTGGAATTGCACCAAGAAGTGGCATTACCTCAGCGCTCGCAGTAAATGTAAAGCTAGGCACTATAACACCTTGTCCAGGTTTGAGTTGAAGTCCCATTAACGCCAACAACAAAGCATCAGTTCCCGAACCGCAGCTTATAACGTAATTGGCATCAACACGCTTGGAAAGAGCAGATTCAAGCTCATTAATCTCTGGGCCCATAATGTATTTACCATGTTCGAGAACGTTTTTGATCCTAGTATCAATTTCAGGACGAATTTTTTGTTGTTGAGATGTAAGATCAATAAAGGGAATATTCATAATATCTCACTATCTATTTGTGACTTCATTTCTGATAAAATTTGCTGTACTTTAAGACCTTCCTCTATGTCCGTTATCGCTGGGTGGCCATTTTTACAAACTTCAATGAATGCACTTATTTCGTTTTTTAATGGCTCACCAGTGCAAAATGGGAGATGTTCTGGCTCAGCTCTGTCTACCTTGATAGCATCCCCTTCAATAATTATTGAGTCTCTAAAAAAAGTTAATTTTTGCTGTGAAGGTTTCGTGTCGTCAAATATAATTGAACCCAAAGTTCCCGTTACAACTAGCCTATGTTCTTTGTAAGGAGAATACCAACTGGAATGCATAATTGCTGTCACGCCGTTGGGAAACTTTAAACTTGTAAAAATAATATCTCCATCAGAATGTTCCACATGAGTTACGTTTTGGCAGTTAATAGATGTCGGAACTTCTTTCACTATACCAAGAATTTGAGATATATCATGGGGGCATAAATCAAAGAGCGCGGATTCAGATTTTTTTATACGACCCATAGCAAGACGAGTTGCTTGAATATGCTGTAGTTCACCTATAAATCCATCATTTACAAAATTTTTTAATTCCACGTAGGCAGGATGATATTGTAGTAAATGTCCTACCATAACTTGTTTGTTTGCCTTAACAGCACATTGTTTTATTGAAAGAGCAGAGCTCATAGATAGCGCTAATGGTTTTTCAACATAAACATGCTTTCGTGCATTGAGTGCTTCACAAGCAAGTTTTTCGTGTGTATTAGCATTGGTTGCGATAATTACACCATTTAAGGTATTATCATTAAGAATTTGATCGAAAGAAAAAGCTGGACAGGAAAATTTTTGTGAGAAAGACATAGAGCGGTCTTGATTTGAATCACAAACGCACGCCAAAACGCCTAATTCTGACGCGTTTCGTGCAATATTTTCACCCCAGATACCGCATCCTATTACAGCAATATTAACTTTCAAAACTTCGGCCTCAAATTAAGTGAGTATAGTTAAAAAAAATTTTAATTTGCTCATAACTAAAGCAACGATATGGGTCAATCGTTGCTTTTTGTAACCATCACTGTGATATAGTGATTTATAAAACAAAAGTTCGCATTTTGTACTGGAAATCTTACGAATGATTATACATATATCTATAGTGATATAAACTATTTTTCAATTTTTTTGGATTTGGAATGATAGAAGAATTTACACCAGATGCATCATCTTTGTTCCAGGAGAGTCTTCCAATTCATCCTGATATTGTAATTTCTCAATTGAAAAGCTTGAAAATAACGATAGAGCATTTCAAACATCCTGCTTTAAAAACAGTTAGTGATTCGAAATTATATAGACATAATATGCTTACAAAGAATGAGGGAGGTGGACATATTAAAAACCTCTATCTGCGAGACCATAAGAAAAATAATTATTTAGTTGTGGTACAAGAAGATAAAGACGTCGATTTGAAAGAGTTAGGAATCTTAATTGAATCGGGTAGATTATCTTTTGGGAGTGCAGTTAGGCTTTTTAAAAATTTGGGAGTAAGACCTGGTGCAGTAACACCATTATCCATGGTTACCGGTGTTCACAATGGAGTTAATATTTTCATGGATGAAGAAGTGCTTGAAGCTAAAAAAATTTATATGCACCCGTTGGTTAATGATCGCACAATTTCGATGATACCAAGTGAACTGAATAAATATTTTGATTATTTAGGTGTACAACTGAATAAGTTGAGTTTTTAAAAATAAAAATATAGAGGATACGGATGTCATTAGTGATTGAAGAAAATAATTCAACAGAAATTGTAAATGTAAATGCTGAAAATATTATGCAGGAAGTCATAGAGGCTAGTTCGGAAAAGGCTGTAATTGTTCAATTCTGGGCACCCTGGTGTGGGCCATGTAAACAATTAGCTCCCGTTTTAGAAAAGGTATGTGCTAAATTTAAAAACATAAAACTTACGAAAATAAATATTGATGAAAATCAGGAAATAGCTGCGCAAATGAGGGTACAATCTGTACCTACCGTTTTTGGGTTTATAAACGGTCAACCAGCAGATGGATTTGCTGGGGCACAGCCAGAATCAGCGGTTACGCAGTTTGTAGAAAAATTGTCTGAAGCAGCGCCCGGGCAGGCAGATATATCCGGTTTGCTGCAGTCAGGGACAATCGCTCTTAGTGAGAATGAGCCTGAAAAGGCGATGCAATTCTTTCAACAAGCTCTTTCCCTATCTCCAGAATCACCAGAATCCATTGCTGGGTTCGTCAGATGTCTAATTGCTCTTGGCGAGCATGAGGAAGCAAAAGCGGTTTTGGACCAATTAGATGAAGACATGCAGAAAAAACCTGTAATCAAGGATGTTTTAGCAGCATTGGCCGTAGCCAAAAAAGGAGCAGAAGTCGACTCAGATAAAAGTGATTTAGAAAGAAAGGTTCAATCTAATCCAAAGGATTTACGAGCTAGACAAGATTTAGCGATTGCTCTTTTTGCCTCTGGCCAACAAACTGAAGCAATGCTTCAGTTGCTGGAGTCAATAAAAATTGATCCGTCGTGGAATGAAAATATGGCTCAAACTCAATTATTAGAATTTTTTACAGCGCTTGGTCATACTCATCCTAATGTAATAAAAGCAAGACGAAAGTTATCGAGCTATTTATTTTCTTGATTTCCACTCTATGTTTTCTTGGGAATATGTTGAAAAGCCAATTATTAATTTTCGGATGAGGAATAAATGACAATCAGAGGCCCATTTGAACCTGAATTTAGAGATTTACCCGTAAAAATCCCTATTTTTCCTTTATCTGGTGCTTTGTTATTACCCGGTGGCACATTACCTTTAAATATTTTTGAGCCGAGATATCTCTCTATGGTTCGAGATGCAATCGCAAGCCCTCTTCGATTAATAGGTATGATACAACCAAACGAAGAAGACCAATTAAAGCCATACTATACAATCGGTTGTGCAGGCCGAATATCTAGTTTTTCCGAACAAGAAGATGGGAGGATATTAATCACCCTTTCAGGTTGCATTCGGTTTCAAGCAACTAATTTTCTAGAGGTTACTTCTGGCTATCTAACAGCAGAAATTGATTGGAATAACTATAAAAGCGATTTATACATAGACGAGTCTTTCATTGATAGAAAAAAACTATCAACAACTTTAAAACGATATTTTGATGCCAAAGGTTTCCAGGTTGACTGGTCGCAATTAGAATCATGTTCAGATGAGCGATTAGTTTGCACATTATGTATGATTTGTCCTTTTGAAACCGCCGAGAAACAAGCTTTGTTAGAGGTAAAAGATTTATCTTCCAGAGCAGATTTATTAATAACAATTCTTGAGATGTCTTGTCATAATGATGATCACTCCGAAAATGCTAAACATTAAGTTTTGATGATTTAAAAATGAAGCAGAATAAAAAAAACAAAGAAAAAACTAGAACAGCTAGCAGTTTATTAAATATTTTGGTTTGTCCTGATACTAAAAGTCTGCTGATTTATGATAAAAAAGCAGCCGAACTTATCAGTATTCAGGCCAAAAAAGCTTATCCCATAGAACAAGGCGTCCCACTTATTGGCAACACGCATTTCAGAGAATTATCTGACAGTGAGATTAATAAATGGCAAATTTCGTCAAATAGAAAATAGGGTATAAATATCCAAATGGTTTCAGAAACTATTTTTGCAACGCAGATAAGGCTGCATAAAGACAAAAAAAGTTTATCGGTACATTTTAATGACGGATTTAAAACACAGATTTCGGCTGAGTTACTTCGTGTTGAATCTCCTTCTGCAGAAGTGCAGGGACATAGCCCTGATCAAAAAAAAATAATTCGTGGAAAAAAGAATGTTAAAATAAACCAAATAGAACATGTTGGAAATTATGCAATAAGATTACTATTTGATGATGGTCATGAAACAGGAATTTATAGTTGGGTCCTTTTGCACGACTATGGCTTGCGACAAGAATCGTTATATAGTGAGTATCTAAAAAGATTAGAAGTATAAAGTTAAAATTTTAATTTAATTGAAATTTACACATCTGAAAACAAACTTGCAGAAGTCAGAACACCGCCTGCAGCTATTTTAGCAAGTTCCTTTTTAATTGGTAGTGAGTCCATTATATCCAGTCCAATGTTGGTTAAACTAGATGGGAAAGTTTTAAAGTTAAAACTATTATAGCTGAACAAACGATTCAATCCCTGTGTGAGGGCAATGATTGCTTCAACTTCGAGCCGTCTTCTGGCTCGATATTCTGATAATATAGATGGATGTGAAAACGAAAGGCCATTGTTTCTTGCGCTACTAAGGCAGTCACAAATAACCGCTATGTCGGAAAGCGCGAGATTAAATCCCATTCCTGCTAACGGATGGATTGAATGATTTGAGTCACCAGCTAAAAGGAGTCCAGGTCTTCCCATGCTTTTGGTGACAGACGGTTTAAGACTCCAAATTTTTTTTTCTGAACACAATGTTATTTTTTTAAAACTATCGCCTAGTGCATTTATGATTTTTCTTTTGAATTCGCCCTCTGATAGATTGAACATATTTGTAGATTTTATTTTGCTTATCGACCACACAAGCGCTGCCTCTTGAGTTCTAATAGGCATTAATGCAAGAGGCCCATCCGGCAGAAACCTCTGAACCGCAAAATTATGATGTAAACGGTTAAGATTTATTCTTGCAACTATAGCCTCTTGGTTTGCAGCCATAGAAGTAGAGCGCAAACCTGCTGACTCCCTAATAGCACTATTAGCTCCATCGCATGCAATGATTAACTCTGTCTGCCATTTTTTGTCTCTTATATCGTTAATCTCGACACCATTTTCAGTGTATTCTATGTTCAAATTTCCATAATAATTTTCAATAGGAGGAGGTGATTTAGAATTATGTTTTTGACAGTTTTTGAACAAATTTTCATTTTCTATTGTCCATGCCATAATTTCTCCGTCTAAAGAAAAATGTAATCCAGCTGATTCTGAATTTCTCTCAAAACAGTTTTCACTGAATTTACGCTGTGAGACTAAAATGTTTCTAATCTCTGTAATATTTTCATTTGAAAAAGACCAGAGATTGAGCCGTGAAAGCATTTTTTGGCTGGCAATATTAATTGTGGTAGTTCTTGTATCAACAAAATTGAGTCGTTGGGATAAAAGCCGAGTATATTCAAGGCCAAAGAAATTTAAGGCAGAACACATTACTTCAGCTGTAAGGCCGTTACCTACCACGACTATGGGTGTTCTGTTCACCATGATAATATTTAATCCATGAAGTATTTTAATATTATTTGTTTGCATAGAGCCAATCTAGAGTCAGTTGGCTTTACAAGATAACTTTTAAGACATCCCGCTGCTATTCCAGCTTGTAGATCTGATTGTTGATCACCTATCATGACCGATTTACTTAGATCAATTTCCCATTTCTGGGATATCATATTTAACATTCCAGGAAGAGGTTTTCTGCAAGTACAAAATTTTGAGTTATTTTGATCAAGGTAGTCTGGGTGATGTGGACAGTAAGAAATATCCAAAATATTTCCGCCTTTTAAAGCCGCTTGTTCCCTTAGATATCGATTGAAATTAAGCATATCTGTTTCTTTGAAGTAACCTCGAGCTATTCCAGACTGGTTAGTAACAATAAACACAGGTATTTTATGTTTTTCTAAAAGGGCAAGAGCTTCAGCGCTATCATGTAAAAACGCAAAATCTGATATTTTCCATGTATAGCCATAATCCATGGTCAATGTATTATCACGATCAAAAAAGATTGCCCCACTCATTTATTTTAAACCTTTATCGGCTATAGTTGTTATGGTCGAGCTAATGTATTACATTCGCTTTTGTGCAGTGTTAAAAAACACTTAAACTAATTTATGCAGATTTGTAGATGCAAAATCCAGATTTTTCACTTTTTAATGACAATATGTTTCAGAAGACTCGTTCTTTGCTTGAAAATATTTCGCCTGTGGCTGAAATGAGTGAAATCAATATGTCTATTGGTGAGCCACAACAAGATCCACCGGCTTTCATATCAAAAATGTTCTCTCAAAATAAGTGTGATTGGAACAG
>CACGLE010000042.1 GCA_902573725.1 uncultured SAR116 cluster alpha proteobacterium | reverse complement strand
TACGCGACATTCGAGATGGCACAAAGTTAAATGAGCGTTTTCGTGCAACCGAGAGTGTTGAACGCGTTATTTTAGAAGAAATTGAATGCACTTATCTTTATTCAGATGGGGACGCACACATATTTATGCATGCCGAAACATTTGAACAAATATCTATAGCATCTGAAATGATTGGTGATGCCGTAGCGTTTCTTCAAGACGGGATGGTAGTTTCTGTTGCTACATATGAGGATGAACCTATTTCTGCAACTCTGCCCGAACAAACTACAGTAACTATTATCGAAGCTGATGCAGTAGTAAAAGGCCAAACAGCTTCATCTTCATACAAACCCGCAATTGCTGACAATGGGGTACGCATAATGGTCCCACCTTTCATCGAGACAGGAACAAGAATAGTGGTAAAAATAGAAGATTCCACCTATGTGGAAAGAGCAAAAGACTAAATCAAATGGCATTACGTTCAGCGCTTATTAATGTAATTTTCAATGCAGCTAGTAAAGCAGCAAGGCGTATGGTACGAGATTTTGGGGAAGTCGAAAATTTGCAAGTAAGTAGAAAAGGGGCTGCTGATTTTGTTAGTCAAGCTGATTTATCAGCGGAGCAAACGTTGATTAATGAGCTTCAAATAGGGCGGCCCGGATGGAATATTATATCAGAAGAGAAAGGAAAAATCAGAGGAAAATTAATTGACGCACCAACTTGGATAATTGATCCACTAGACGGAACAACGAATTTTCTTCACGGAATTCCGCATTTTGCGATTTCGATCGCAGTTTTAGAAAATAAAAAATTAATAGCCGCTGGTATTTTAGATCCATTAAAAGACGAATTTTTCTTTGCTGAGCACGGAAAAGGGGCCTATTTGAATGATCGTAGAATTAGGGTTTCTGGAAGAAAGCAGGTTGAAACAGCTTTATTTGCAACAGGCATACCGTTCATGGGGAAAACCACTCCTGAGAAGGAGCTTGTATTTATAAACCAATTAAATCACATAATGCCAAGATGCTCAGGAATAAGACGATTTGGTTCTGCTGCTCTAGATCTTGCTTGGGTGGCTGCAGGAAGATATGATGGATTTTGGGAACATGGTCTCAAATTATGGGACATAGCAGCCGGCACTCTAATAGTAAGAGAAGCTGGAGGGTTTGTCTCAGACTTTTCCTCAAGAGATACTGTATTACAAAATGGAAATATTGTAGCTGCAAACGCAGGTTTGCATATCCCATTACTGAAGATGCTGAAAGAGGGAGAAAAAACTCTAAATTAGCTATTTTTTACATAAGCTTTTTTTAAAATCTGACATTAAATTAAATTGATGTATTTCAAACAGCCATTAATTTTTGTCTTATTCCTGCCATTATGATGATACATGCTTACATCAATAAATAATATTGGGTAAACCTATTAGCTGCAAAAAAATTAGCGTTTTAGATTATCAAGGAGGATATTAAAATGACAGATCCTAGATCCTTTCTAATTCGGATGATTTCTGTCCTTGGCATTTTTGTGATTATTTGTGGGTTTCTTTATGAGCAAATTTACACTAGTTTTATGGGAAATCCAATACTTAACGGAACTATCATAGCTACTGCTTTAATCGGCGTAATTTATATTTTTAGGCAAGTTCTACTCCTCGTTCCTGAGGTTAAATGGCTTAGTAATGTACAGCGAACTAGAACCCTTACGAAAGGAAAAATAAAACCAAATCTGCTTGCAACGGTAAACGTGATGCTAGCCGACCAATCAAATGAACGCCAATTGTCAGCCTTATCTTTAAGATCCGTATTAGATGGGGTAGCAGCACGTCTTGATGAGGGGAGAGAAATTTCCAGATATATGATTGGATTACTAATATTTTTAGGTCTTCTAGGAACTTTCTGGGGATTGTTGCAAACAATAGGAGCAGTTGGAAATGTTGTTGACGGATTAAGCAGTAGCAATGCCAACTTTGATAAAATGATGGAACAGTTAAGGACTGGATTAGATGCTCCTTTGTCCGGTATGGCAACTGCGTTTTCATCGTCATTATTCGGTTTAACAGGGTCTTTGATTCTTGGTTTCCTTGATTTGCAACTTGGACAAGCAATGGGTCGGTTTTTTAACGAAGTGGAGGATTGGTTATCGTCATTTGCAAGATATAATGATATTCAAGGAAAAGAAAATCAATCGTTCACGGATAGTCGTTTGATGTCAGAGGGGCTGAATGAGGAAGGGGCAAGAGCGCTCTTGCATTTAGCACGAGCTATAGAACGCTCAGAAAAATCTAGGGAGGCAACTGAGGCTCAATTAGATAAACTTAATATGCATTTAAGCTTACTCTCAGAACAAATCACGGATGACAAACGTATAAGAGATCAATTGATACTGTTAAATAGCAGACTAGAAACATTAGGAAGCCAGATTATTAATATATCTAAAGAGCAACAAAACGCAATTAGCACCGATTTGCGTTCTCTTGCAGGATCAATAGACCGTTTAGTTTCAAAAAAAATTAAGGGTGAAAAATAATTTATGTCACTTTCTCGATTAGGAAATCGCAGTAGACTAAGCGATTTTACATGGCCTGGTTTCGTAGATGGGCTTGCCAGCCTCTTAATGGTATTTGTATTTGTTTTAATGGTTTTTGTTATAATTCAGGCAAACCTCGCCTTCCGAATATCGGGACAAGATACCCGTATCACAGCCCTTCAGAGGGATTTGCTTGAGCTTGGAAATATTCTTAATATTGAGCGTGAAACAAATTCGCAATTATTATCTGAGTTATCAGATACAAAGGTGCTCATGAGTGCGCTTGAGACGGATAACAAACAATTATTATCCCAAATAACATTCTTGCAGGAAGAACTCTCAGACAAAGAGGAAATAATCATAGCCAAAGAAGCGGACATTAGTTCTTTAAGTTCGCAATTGTTTGAGCTTGAGGATAATCTAAATGCTGCGCGCGCTATCTCAGAACAGCGTGGTGACGAAATTAAAAGTTTAATTTTTCGTCTTGCAGCCAACGAAAAGGAGCTCGATGAGAAATCAACCGCGTTTAATAAACAGCAAATCGAATTGAAAAAAAATCTTGAATTAATAGACGAAAATACCGCGCTTATCTCAACTCTAAAATCTGAAATAAGCGATTTATCTGAACAAAACAACTTTAATGAAGCCAATCTGGCAGAAAAAGAAAAATTATTACTAATTGCAGAGAAAGCATTACTTAAAAAAGCAGAGGAATTAGCAGCTGCAAATAACTCAAGCAATGAGGCTAAAGCAGAGATAAATAAATTATTAATTAATACGAATACATTGCGTCAAGAAATTCAAAAATTGAATAGTCTCCTAGCAGAAAAAGAACGCGAGTCAATTAATGATAAAATAGCTATAGCTGATTTAGGAAAGAAACTAAATTCAGCTCTAGCTTCTCGAGTTCAAGATTTACAGAAATTCCGTTCTGAATTCTTTGGACAGTTGCGTGAAATTCTAGAAAATCGATCAGAGGTTCGCGTCGTTGGTGACCGCTTTATATTTCAATCAGAGGTAATTTTTGCAACTGGTCAAGCTAATATTAGTGCTGCCGGAAAAGATCAGCTGGCGGATATTGCCTCTGCCTTGCGAGAAATAGAAAAATCAATACCTGAGAATATTCCATGGGTTTTGCAAATAGAAGGGCATACAGACAGTGACCCCATAGCAAATAGCTCCATTTATCGAGATAACTGGGATTTATCAACAGAAAGAGCTCTTTCAGTTGTGCGTTTTTTGAGGTCTGAGGGTATTTCTGCAAATCGTCTTGCAGCAGCTGGATATGGGGAGTTTCAGCCAATTGATAGCGGAAATTCAGCTGCCTCCAAGCAAAGAAATAGAAGAATAGAGCTTAAATTGACACAAAGAGTTACCCCTTAAATATCAAAATAAACATAATTATTTGATATCAATCCGATAGTAGCTGATTTTTTGCAAGCTGGTAATATAATTCCGAATGCGCAAGCAATTTTTCATGACTTCCCTCAGCTACAATTTTTCCTTTGTCCATAACAAATATGCGGTCTGCATCTATCACCGTTGAAAGTCTGTGTGCTACCACTACACTTGTTTTATCTGAACAAAGTTTACGCAGAGCTTTTTGCACAAGTGCCTCACTTTGACTATCTAATGCACTAGTTGCTTCATCAAGTAACATGATAGAGGGCTCTCTTAAAATTGAACGAGCAATTGCTATCCTTTGTCTTTGACCACCCGAGAGACGCACGCCCTTTTCACCCACCAGAGTATCATAGCCCTCAGGAAGTTCGATAATAAATTGGTGTGCCTCAGCCTGCTTTGCTGCCTGTTCAATTTCTGCAAAACTAGTATTAGGACTTCCAAATGAAATATTTTCTAATATTGATTGTGAAAACAAAGCAACATCTTGTGGCACAAACCCAAAATAGCTTCTAAGTAAACTATTAGTCATTTGATTTATGGGTATGCCACCAATACTTATGTTGCCTTCACAAGGCACATAAAAACGCAACAGCAAGTGAAATAAAGTCGTTTTTCCAGCACCACTGGGGCCAACTAATGCCACATTCTCACCTGACTTTATGGAAAAATTGACTTTCTCTAATACTGGCAAATCTGGTCTTGACTCATAATTGAAGGATACATCTTCAAATAAAATATCTGAACTCTTTAGTAATAACGTATCTGCGGCCACTTTAGGGACAGGAAATTGCGGCGGTTTTTCCAATATATCTATAATCCGCTCCAAAGCTCCAATAGCACGCTGCAACTCTCCACCGAGCTCGGATAAAGCACCGACTGCTGCTGCAACGAGAAACGCATAAAAAACGAAAGAGGTCAGCTCACCCGGAGTTATGGCACCTTTTTGTAAATCTTGTCCTCCAATCCATAACAAACACCCAATTCCAGAGATAACAAAAAATATTATTAAACCACTTAGTAAACCTCTTAGTCGAGCCCTTGCAATGGCCGCTAAAACAGCTTCTTCTGTTGTTCGTTTAAATTTACTTTCTAAAAATGATTCTTGTGAAAAAGCTTGAACAGACCGTATCCCTGAGATTGATTCCTCCGCTAGCACCGTTAAATCTGATATTTTTTCCTGTGCTACTTTTGATGCCTGCTTCAAGCTACGAGCAAGGTATACTAAGGGAAATATAATTAATGGTATGATTACAGCTAAAACAAAAGACATTTTTGGACTTGAGACTATTACCAGTACAAGACCACCTATCAATAAAATTACATTGCGAATAGCCATAGATAAAGTGGAGCCAAGCACAGTCTGGACAATTGATGTATCTACTGTAAGTCTGCTAAGTATATCACCAGATTTTGCACTTTCAAACCAAGCGGTAGACTGAGACAAAATATGACTAAATAATTTAACTCTGATATCTGCAATAACACTCTCACCAATTTGATTAATCAAATTAGCCCTAAAGTAACTTCCTATGGCCAAAATCAAAGCAATTGCTATTGTAAGTATAATTGAAACACTCAAAAAAGCTGGATTATTGCCAGCAAGTCCCTCGTCTACTATAAAAGCAAGTCCCCTACCAAGGGACAGCATAGCAATAGTTATCATCAATAGAGCAAAAGCAGCCCCAAATAATCGCCAACGATATGGACGGATGTAGGGCATTAAAGTTTGCAAAGCTGATATTGATTTGCCTACTCTATTGTTACTAAATTCCTTTTGTTTTAGTGATTTTATCATCTTTTATCCGAAGGAGGCTTGCATCCTAACTTGAAGCAAGGTATTAACCAGGAGCATTAACGAAATTTTACGCGTATAATTGCGCATTGCCTTATATTTGGCAAGTGGAGCTATCAGATGAAAAAAGATATTCACCCAGACTACCATGAAATAAAAATTATAATGACAGATGGAAGCGAGCGCACGGTACGTTCAACGTGGGGAAAGGAAGGGGACGTTATGAAACTATCTGTGGACCCATTAAATCATCCGGCCTGGACTGGTCAACAACGCGTTCTTAACAGTGAAGGTCAAGTCGCTCGTTTTAACAAACGCTTTTCTGGTTTAGGCGTTAAGAATTAAGGCATAGCCAAAATTCATTATAAAATATAAATTCGTTCAATAACTATCTTGATTTTAATATTTCTATTGAAAACTCTTGATTAAATATTTTTTAATCCCCACCTTTAGTCCATGGAGTGGTAGAAATACACCTCTATTTTTAGAGACTTGCCTTATTAGGGAGCCTCACCAATTCTTGCTAAATATTAGGAGAAAAAATATGACACGTATAGACTTAACCCCCTTTTATCGAAGTGCAATTGGCTTTGACCGAATGGCTAATCTTGTCGATAACTTGTTTCAAACATCTGACTCTAGTAATTCAAACTTTCCGCCTTACAATATCGAAAAAATTGGTGAAACTGACTACAGGATCACAATGGCGGTGGCTGGATTTTCAGAAAAAGAGCTTGATGTAACCATTCATGAAGGTACCTTGATAGTGGTTGGACGTTCTGAGCAAGAGTCCGTGGATGACGACAAAACATTTTTGTATAGAGGAATTGCAGGAAGGCAATTCGAAAGGCGTTTCCAACTTGCCGATTTTATTGAAATCAAGAGCGCAAGCTTAAATAATGGACTTTTGCACATAAACTTAAAAAGAGAAGTTCCAGAGAAAATGAAGCCTCGAAAAATAACAATTGATAATCAGAATGTTATAGAGGAAAATTTACATTAATATAAAAAACATGTGAATACAGGGCGGTTTTTATTGCCGTCCTGTTGCTGAAATTTGTAAAAATTAATTCGATTTAACTTAAGAGTTCATTTTTATGGTTGCCTGCGCAGCTGCTAGCCTAGCAATAGGAACCCTAAATGGAGAACAAGAGACATAGTCAAGCTTGATTGTTTCACAAAAACTAATTGACCTTGGATCACCGCCATGTTCACCACAAATACCGAGTTTTATGTTTGGGCGGATTTTTCGTCCTTTTTGTACAGCCATTTCAATAAGCATCCCAACACCTTCAACATCAATAGAGATAAAAGGGTCAACTGGGTAAATTTCTGCCTCGGAATAATCTCTCAAAAAGCTACCCGCATCATCTCTACTAATACCCAGTGTCGTTTGGGTTAAATCATTAGTTCCAAAACTAAAGAATTCAGCCAGACCTGCCAAATCATCTGCCTTGAGCGCAGCGCGGGGTAATTCTACCATAGTGCCTACTAAATAATCTATTTTCTGTCCAAATTGTTTCATAACTTGCTGAGCAACGCGGTCAATTATTTCTTTGCAAATTTCAATCTCTCGTGCTGTTGCTGCCAGTGGTATCATAATCTCTGGAATAGGAGGGGCTGATTTTTTAGAAACTTCCACAGCTGCCTCCATGATCGCCCTAGCTTGCATTTCACAAATTTCAGGGTAAGTTATTGCTAGTCTACAGCCACGATGCCCCAACATTGGATTAGACTCAGCGAGACGTAGTGCACGTGCCCTTGCTGTTTCCATATCTACACCAGCTGCTTTAGCAACATCCGCCAATTCCTCATCCGTATGAGGTAAAAATTCGTGTAGCGGAGGGTCTAATAATCTTATTGTTACTGGCAGGCCTGACATTATCTCAAAAAGAGAAATGAAATCACCTCTTTGCATTGGCAATAATTTTGATAAAGCGATAGACCTACCTTCCTTACTATCGGCAATAATCATTTCTCTCATTGAAACTATACGGTCAGCATCGAAAAACATATGTTCCGTGCGACATAAACCAATGCCCTCTGCACCAAATTCACGGGCGACCATTGTATCTTCAATTGTTTCTGCATTTGTGCGCACTAACATCCTGCGTTCTGCATCTGCCCATTCCATCAACGTTGCGAAAGCATCTGATAATTGAGGCTTTATTGTTGCAACTTGACCTTTAAAAACTTGTCCTGTTATACCATCGATCGTTATAATATCCCCTTTTGCAAGCTCCTCACTACCCATGAATACCCGACCAGCTTCAATATCAATTCTGAGTTCACCAGCACCTGAGACACATGGTCTTCCCATACCCCTTGCTACAACAGCAGCATGACTTGTCATACCACCCCTCGCTGTTAAGATCCCCACTGCGGCGTGCATACCGTGTATATCTTCAGGACTTGTCTCAACGCGGAGTAAAATAACTTTACGGCCTTGATTTGCAATAGCCTCTGCGGTATCTGCATCTAGTACGATTTCTCCTGAAGCTGCACCTGGGCTCGCTGGCAAACCTCTGATCAGAAGCTGTTTTGGAGCATTTGGGTCTAATGTGGGGTGTAGAAGTTGGTCTAGTGATTCTGGTTCTATCCTACTAATTGCTTCTTTTTTTGTTATGATACCCTCATTGGCCAAATCAACCGCAATAGTAACTGAAGCCTCCGCGGTGCGCTTACCAGATCTTGTTTGTAGCATATATAATGTGTTCTTCTGAACTGTGAACTCGAGATCTTGCATGTCTTTATAATGTAATTCTAGTTTCCTTCTAACATCATCTAACTGTTTGTAGACCTTAGGCATTTTCTCTTCCATGGACTGACCATTTCCACCACTGGACATTTTTGTAAGTGGGAATGGCGTTCTAATTCCAGCAACTACATCCTCGCCTTGTGCATTTATTAAATATTCGCCAAAGAATTCCTTGCTTCCTGTAGATGGATTCCGTGTGAAGGCAACACCAGTAGCACAATCGTCGCCTAGATTTCCAAAAACCATTGCTTGCACATTTACAGCAGTACCCCAACTAACAGGGATTTGATTCAAACGTCTATAAGTTATCGCACGTTGGTTCATCCAACTTTTAAATACAGCTCCAATTGCTCCCCATATTTGTTCATGAGGATCTTGT
>CACGLE010000041.1 GCA_902573725.1 uncultured SAR116 cluster alpha proteobacterium | reverse complement strand
TCCTTACATGATAAAATAAAATACTTAGTTTTTCTTAGAACTATTAACAACTAGGCAAATATGAGTCTTAGATTTTGATTTTTCTTCTGGAAAGTGGGAAAATTCTGGGGGCACACAAGGGTCACCCAATCCATAGCTTTCTGCATCTTTACCGCCTTTTATTACATTTATTTTTAAATTTTTTTTTGAAGAATTCGAAGCGAGATTTTTTTTTGACATAATTTATTTCTGTTAAATTAATTTTTTCACAAAAGTAGGGTGATTTTAAACAAAATCAACATTGAGTAATTTTTATTAATTTAGCCAAAAAGATATTATATCACTATATACTATATCGACTTACAATTTCGCATAGCAGCTTCTTGCCTTCTAAACTCAATATTTGGACAGCGTTCGCTTATAACTACTATTCCGTTTCTTCTAGCTTTTGCTTCTGCTTCAGGATGTCTAATATCTAACTGTAGCCATAATGTTCTCACTTCAGATGTTATAGCGTGTTCTACTATCTCAGGGACCGCATTAGATTGTCTGAATACATCCACCATATCAATTTTATGCGGAATTTCCGACAATTCGGAATAACATTTTTGACCTAATATTTCATTGCCTGCATGACCAGGATTCACAGGAAACACTTGATAACCCCTTTTTATCAAGTTTCGCATTACGGAGTTACTAGGCCGTTCTTTTTTTATACTGGCGCCAATCAGTGCGATAGTTTTAGTGGTTTTCAAAATTTGGTCGACCAATGCATCATCAATACAATTTTTCATCTAGTTTTTCCAGTTAGTTTATATTTTTATTTTACATAATTTATTATCTTAAAAATTTTGAGATCCAAACAATATATTCTATGAATAAAATGTTCTCATTTCTCATTTGTGTTTTGGCATTTCCTTTCTAAATGGGTCTTGACCTCCTGTTACAGTTTCTTAACATAGAAACTTGAATTTTGGAGAAAAAAAATGCCGCTTACAAAAATTGATCACTATGCAATCAGAACAAATAAATTAGAGGAAACAAAAGCCTTTTATGAATTGCTCGGTCTAGTAGATGGAGAACGACCTAATTTTCCTTTTGCAGGCTATTGGTTATATTTAGGAGACATTGCATTAGTTCATTTAATCTCTGAAGGTCAAGGTAACACCAATAGCTATTTCGGATATTCTGATGAAATTTCTGGAGGTTACAATAGTTTGGATGGCAGTGGTTCTGTTGACCATCTCGCATTTAGAGCAACAAATGCCGACCAATTAAAAACAAAATTAGAGGAGCATAATGTTTCCTATACGCAGCGTGAAGTTCCAAATATGAAGCTTTTTCAAATTTTTGTTCAAGATCCAAACAAAATAACTATCGAAATTAATTATTATCAGTGAACTAATAAAACATTAACTACAAATATGGAGGATACCAGGGTGCGTTTAATAGACTTAAGTGGTGAGATTTTTCAAAAATGTCCAACCCTTCCTAACCATCCACCTGTTACATTTAGCCAATACCAAACACATGAGACGGTTCGAGAGTCAGAGGGTGTAAAATTTTCATGTGCATCCTCCTTTTTAACCATGGGAGAACATACCTCAAGCCATGTAGATGCACCCTGCCATTTTGATGAAAGAGATAACGCATTAAGCGTCGATCAAATGCCTCTTGAACAATTTTATCGTCCTGCTTTATGTTTAGACCTTTCCCATAAGTCATTAAAAAGCGATATCTCAATATCAGACTTACAACAGGCTGAAGAAAAGACAGGAGAAACCATAAATAAAGGTGACATAATATTACTTTACATGGCTCATTATGACAGAACTTTTGGAAGTCCCTCTTTTCTTACAGATTTTCCAGGTCTTACAAAAGAATCTGCTACTTGGCTTGGTAAGAAAGAAATAACTAGTTTCGGTGTAGAAGCATTAAGTCCAGGAAGACCTGGAAAAAATAATTTTGAAGTTCATTTGGTTTGTAGAGATTTAGGTTTTACTCACATGGAAGGATTGGCGAACTTGCATGAGGTAGTAGGAATAGGACATTTTCAATTTATAGGATTTCCTCTAAAAATAAGAGGGGGAACAGGGAGCCCTATTCGTGCGGTCGGGATTATAAATGACTCTAAAAAATAAATTAGATAATGCAAAACTCATTTATTAACGGATTTTTTCTTGGATTTTCTTTGATACTGGCAATTGGTGCACAAAATAGCTTTGTGATAAGACAAGGTTTGGCAAAGAACTACATTGTTTTAGTAGTTACGTTCTGTGCATTAGCTGACATGTTTCTTATATTAATAGGCATTTACGGCATTGGTTTTTTAGTAGAAAAATTCTTCAATTCATTTCAACATTTGATATTCATGTTAGCAGCAATCTGGATTGCTTGGTATGGATTAGCACACGCAAGATATGCATTTAAATCTTTTGATAAGAATTTAGGTAAATTTATACCCAAACAATTGACAATAAACCAGACTCTTATCACACTGATTATTTTAACATTTTTAAACCCTCACGTATATCTTGATACAGTCATACTTCTTGGCATGGTATCCCTTCAGTATAAAGAACTTGAGTTATTTGCATTTGGCTGCGGAGCTTGTTTTGCAAGTATTATATTTTTCTGCGTCCTGGGATTTGGAGCAAGTGCAATGTCTTCATTCTTTAATAATAAACTAGCTTGGAGATTTTTAGATCTCCTAATTTCAGCTACAATGTTCTTTATTTCATTCAAACTAATATTCCAAAGCGGTTTACTTAATTAAAGCCATATTTTCAGTTCAAAAATGTATCTTGTTATCGACCATTCCAACTGATTAAAAATCAAAAAATTAATCTTACTAAATACTGGATTTTAGTCAATTTCGTGCTATATTTCAGCCTACAAGATTAGATGACATGTATGATTTTTGTTCTGTGAATAAAACGAAAATAGGTTTGGTAGTTTAGATTTATCTTAATTATGAGGCAAAAAATGAGTGCTCTTAGAAATGATGTTGACCCAGATGGATTATTAGAATTTTCAGTTGTTTTTTCTGATCGTTCTCTTAACTCTATGTCTGCTGCTTTTGGAGATGTAATGCGCGACATATCGCGTATCCTCAAAAAAGCCTATAATGCAGAGGCATTGGCAGTTGTTCCTGGAGGTGGAACATATGGTATGGAAGCGATAGCACGCCAATTCGCCTCAAATAAGTCAACACTGATAATACGAAATGGTTGGTTTTCCTACCGATGGTCACAAATTTTAGATGCGGGGGATATTGCAAAATCTCAAACAATTATAAAAGCGTCTCAAGTTTCTGAGAACCCCTTGTCTCCTTTCGCTCCAGCCTCAATCGATATAATAAAATCCGAAATAACCTCAAAAAAACCTGACATCGTGTTTTGTCCGCACGTAGAAACATCAGCTGGAATATTGGTATCCGACAGTTTTTTAAAGGAGGTGTCTGATGCTGTCCATGAAGTCGGTGGGTTATTTGTTTTAGATTGTGTGGCTAGTGGAACATTGTTCGTTGATATGCAAAAGACTGGCATCGATATACTATTAACTGCACCTCAAAAAGGATGGAGTGCTAGTCCGTGTGCTGCAGCTGTTATGATGTCAGCTCGCGGTCGTGAATTATTAAACCAAACTAAGAGCTCTAGTTTTGCAAATGATTTAAAAAAATGGACTGAAATAATGGAAATTTATGAGCAAGGAAAGCATGCTTATCATGCGACAATGCCTACTGACTCCCTCCGCTTATTTAGAAATGCTCTTTTAGAAACAGAAGATATTGGTCTTGATAAAGTTAAAAATGCCCAGATTGAGCTGGGTAAAAGATGCCGTGAAGTATTAGAGAATTATGGATATAAATCTGTTGCATCGGATGATTGGAAAGCGCCTAGTGTTATTGTAAGCTATACAGATGATATAGAAATTAAAACAGGAAAGAAATTCATGCAGGAAGGTATGCAGGTAGCTGCTGGTGTCCCTTTGGAATGTGGTGAACCGGAGGGTTTTTCAACATTTAGAATAGGATTGTTTGGTTTAGATAAATTGACACATATAGACAGAACAGTGGAGAACTTAAAAAATACACTTGAAGCTATCAGAGGAAGAAACAACTAATTTACACTTACTTTAATGAATGAATTATCTGCTCTCAGTTGAACAAAAAGGCACTTAGGTAGTGTTTATTCATGTTTTATTTTTTAGCGAACCTTTGATCAGAGAATCTGCCAGCAAAAGCTTCTTGAGCCTGTAGGGGTAGTTCCCCAGTTGCATCCCATTGTTTTTTATTGAAATCTGTTGTTTCAAGCTCAGATCTAAAAGTATCATTTAATCTGTTAATCATGTTGAACATAGATGATGCTAACGTTATCTCAACTATTTCAACATCAGAGAAATTGGATCGAACCTTGTCCCAAAGTGGCCCATCATTGAGTGCTTTATTCAGAGTTACTGCTTCAGCCCATTCTATAGCGATTTTTTCTTTATCATTGAATTTGCTACTTTCTTTATAACTATCATCAGTCATTAGCGCAATTTGAGACTCAGAGTAACCAAGTCCTTGTGCATAAATACTGGTATGAGAAGTACAATAATTACATTCATTTGTCATGGAAGTTTTCACACAGGCCAATCCTCTCAAACCAACGTCAGAGCTCGCTCCGAGTCCTTCCTGCCGGGTCGAAGTCAGAAATCCTAAAAACCATCTAGCAATTTGAGGAGAGGTATTTGTGAGAATTTTCAATAAGTTAGAGGATCTACCCAAAAACATGTTAGATGCTTCTAAAATTTCTGCCTCCCCATCTGTTACTTTTTCTGGATCAACACCTTGAATACGTTGCATAATTAACTCCTTTCTTACAAATACTTATAGTCAAGCAAACAATAAGAATTTAAATCATAATTAATTCTGGATTAAAGTAAGGGAACGACTTTTTCTGCTGTTAAAATCATCGAGCGCCTGGCTAATTCAGCATCTGCCCAATCCATACCAGCGTACATTAAAGTTCCAAAATCTCCAATTTCGTCTCTGAATGCGCTCAAATCGTCTATAACCTTATCTGTTGTACCCCAAATAATCATTTTTTTGCATACATCATCAAATGTTACATCTTCATCTGATTGATTTATATCAGTTTTAAATAATCCGATTTTTCCCATAGCAGAAAATTTAGTAAAAAGTTGTTTATAGTAAAAGACGTAGGGGCTATTTGGACCCAATGCATATTCTTTTGCCTTTGCTAAGTCATCTGCAACGAATATAGCTTTTGCAACTCGCCAGTTGGCAGGATCTGCCACTCGATTAACTTTATCACATCCCTCTTTGTATTTTTGCCAATGAGAAGCAACCCATATAGGCATGATTATGTCTGCACTAATAGGGTCCCAACCACGCGCCGCAGCCTCACAAACACCTTTTGAAAAAGGGGCAACCGCAGTAACAACAATAGGTGGATGAGGCTGTTGCAAAGGCTTAGTCATAATGCCCTGACCAATTTCTTTCATCATTGTCGACTCTGTAGAAACCTGCCAATATTTGCCAGAGATATTGTAAGGTGGTTCACTTTGCCAAATTTCCAATACCATATTGATACCCTCTAAAAACATTTCAGCACGATCTTGATTTAAAGTACCAAATAATTCTGCATCCGATATGAGACCACCTGGAGATATCCCAAAATTAAACCGTCCATTAAGCATATGATCAAGCATTGCGACCTGCCCTGCAATATGAACAGGATGTAAATTTGGTACATTAACAGTTCCCGTACCAAGTCGTATTTGCTTAGTTTGATAGGCAAGAGATGCCATGAACATTCCGCATGATGTTATGTTTTCTGCACTATCTGAAAGATGCTCGCCTGCATATGCCTCAACAAATTGCAACTCATCTGCAAGCAAAATTGCCTGTCTGTCTTCATTTAAACTTTGTTGCCAGTTTTTACCTATTGGATGAACTGGACGCGTGAAAAAACCTAATTTCATTTAAAATACCTTTTTTCCTGCCGTGTGATGCCAGCCTAACTTCACATTAATAATTCTTTAAAAGGAATGAATAATCTGAACTTCATAATAATTTTTCAAAAGATTTTAAGAATTGGATATTCGTTGACTAATACTCTTTAAATTGAGCACTATATATTTGTTTTCATCAAGGAATAGTTATGTATTTAATAAAAAAAAATTTGGTTTTTACTCTTTTAATTACCTTCTTTTTAGGGGGTGTAGTATCAACATCTAAATCAGAAACAATAGACGACCTCGTGCAAAGAGAAGGTATGTTTTATCTAAAGTTTAGTGACATACCGTTCAGTGGAGAATTGGAGGGTATCCAACAAGGGTTAGTTTCTGAGGGTAAAAAACAAGGACAATGGCTAGAATTTTGGGTAACTGGCCAGCTTAAAAATAAGGGTGAGTATAATAATGGAAAAAAAAATGGGTTGTGGCTTTTGTTTTACACCAATGGCCAACTTATGGGTAAAGGTAATTATTTAGAGGATAGAGAAGATGGCGAGTGGCAATACTACAAGCGAGATGGAACAATTAATCAAGAAACTTCAGGCAATTATAAAGATGGTAGAAAAATAGACCCCAAATAAAAAGAGAAAAATCAAATGACAAGAATAGACAAAATTCAAAAAGAAACAATTGCACCAAAATTTAAGGAATTTTATTCTGCTGTAGAGGACTTACTCGGAAGAGTGCCAAATTTTTATAAAACGTTCAGTAATTCACCTCTGCTTGCAATGGCCTTTCTACCAATTAATGCGCTTGCTCAGAGAGAATGGGAAGGAACAAGCATTAGTGGAAAAATTAAAGAGCTAATTGTAATTAAAACAAGTCATACAAATGGTTGCAAATATTGTTATGCACACAATACCTCACTCGGAAAAGCGGCAGGGATCACTGATGGACAAATCAAAGCTATTTCTTTAAATGAATTTTCCGAATCTCCACTTTTTGAAAAAAAGGAAATACTCGCACTTAAATGGGCAGAAGCAGTCACACTAAACCAAGCTGCAAAGAATAATTTACTCTTCAAGGAATTACAAAATAATTTTACCGGAAAACAAATCGCGGAAATGACTATTCTATGCGCTATGTTCAATATGATAAATAGAATAAATGACTCTTTAGATGTAGATTTAGAAGATACTGGCGAAATAGATAAAATACAAAAATCTCTCATCTTAGATCCAACAAAAATGACTGACTACCTTATTTGGTTGTCCGATTTTTGGCAAAAGGAGTTTTCTTTAACTAAAACAAATAAAGTGAATTAAGTTTAATCCTTTCACTATGAAGATAGAGTAAAAAGATATATTTTAATAGGTTTTAAAATTTACCAATAATTTATAGCTTTTTTACTAAGTTCATGGGGATGATTTAAATTCAATAACAAAAGGAAAAGAAATGCAAATTAACGTCACTATCCAGACCTTTAAAACAGAAAATGAATTAGAACTTAGCGTCATGAGATGGGATAAAATAAAAAATGAATTCATGCCAAGATTTCAGCAAATGGGACTGACTAGATACACGACATGTAAAATATCAAGCGAACAAAATAAATTTCAGCTTAGTCATATTTTTGAATACAAAGATAGTATCGCGGCAAAAAACTGTATTGAAATTTGGAGCGAAATTGAAAGAAAATGGAGCGAAAAAATTGAAAATAAAACCACAAGTTTTAGAGGAAAAATGATCGACAGATTTAATTTCGAACGGGATTAAAATATGCAATCCATTGTTAAATACAAGTTAAAAACGCTATTTGCCTTTTTTCTATGTTTGATAATGACAAATGACCTATTCGCGGACATGAATAGGAGTGGCGTAATATGCTTTATGGAGGATGGGTATAATTATGGTTATTCATTTAATAACGGCGAAGTTTCAAGCTATAAGTTTATTGTCACTGATAATAAAGTTTTATCGAATATAGAGCAGATTGGTAACTATAGTGATAAATCAGATTATGTAGAATGGAATATTATTTTCTCAGGACGAATATTTTGGTTCCGTTTAAATAAAACAAGTTATGTGCTCACGACAGAGGGTGACGATATCAATATAAATTTTAATCATCAATGTGAAGCTCATGAATTAATGGAATGGAATAGAAGATTATCAATACTAGGTGACAAATACCAGGGCGAGTATGATAAATACCTGAAATATAACAATGAGTATAATGAGGAACTTAAAGACAAATAATATGTCTTTAATTCTCTCATATTAGTCATAATGACTAAAAAATTAATGGTGGAGCGTACTGGGATTGAACCAGTGACCCCCACGATGTCAACGTGGTGCTCTCCCGCTGAGCTAACGCTCCAAATTTTTACAACCAGTTTTTACTAAACACCTGTTTAACTCCTGTCAAGAATAGTATTCAGTGTAAATTCAAAAGATACTGTGTAAGACAAATACTTTTAGAATGAGTTAACAAATTCAAAAAAATACTTAAGTTTTTTCTAAATTATGAGTAAATTCAGTCCATGTCATTTAGCACCAACAATTTTTTATTCGATGCTGTTTTCAGAACACCCTTTTTAGATGCCTTTGCTGTAGAAGATCCAACTCTCCTTAACCCACAAAAATTAGGAGGTGAAAATTTGAACTCTCCAGTTATTTTATCAGTTCCTCATGGTGGAAATTTTTATCCTGCTAAGATGGTTGATTATGCAGACTTAAAGGAAATGCGTACTCTAGAAGATGTTGGTTCTGATATTATAATTTTTCCTTTAATCGATTTAGAGCAATGTGCAATTATTGCAAACTGCAGTAGAGCAATTATAGACGTAAATAGGCCAGAAACAGCACTTGATCCAAAATTGTTGTCAAAGGCTAACAATCGAAATGACCCCATCCCAAAAAATAGATGGCAAAGATATATAAATTCAGGATATGGCGTAACACCTCGCCTATCTTCTAGGCGTAACCCATTATATAAAAAAGCTTTGCCTATGTCAGCTATTCAAGAGCGAATAAATCATTGGCATAAACCCTATCATCAAATGATATCTCAAACTGTCAATCAAGCACAAAAATTGTTCACTAAAACGTTATTGCTAGACATTCATTCTATGCCCCAATCTTCACCAAAATTACCAGATATAGTGATAGGTAATTTTAATGGTCTCAGTGCCTCTATGGAATTTACCAATTTAATTATAAATGTAATAAATCAATTCGGTTTTACATTCT
>CACGLE010000040.1 GCA_902573725.1 uncultured SAR116 cluster alpha proteobacterium | reverse complement strand
CTCGATCATGGAAAATGTTAAATTAGGTAAGCTTAACTTTTTGCCTCTTCCCATAGGAAAATCTCGAACAAATATAGGTTTAGAACTTTATGACAATGCTACTGAAATCTTTCCTTGGAATAGAAGCTTAACAGGATCCGGTGTGGAGAAAACACTTCGGTGGATTGAAACAAAAATATCGAATTTTAAAAAAATAGAATTTAAAACGGGAAAAGAAATTTTTGATTGGGTAGTTCCAGAAGAATGGAATATAAGTGAAGCCTGGCTTGAAGATCCAGATGGCAAAAGAATAATAGACTTTAAAACAAATAACCTTCATGTAGTAAACTATTCCTCTCCAGTAGATAAAACAATTTCCCTTGATGAATTACAACATCATCTTTATTCTTTGCCAGAAATGCCTGATGCAGTTCCTTATGTGACGTCGTATTATCAAAGAAATTGGGGTTTTTGCCTACCTCATTCTCAAAGAGAAAAACTTATTAATGGAATATATAGAGCTGTAATTAAAAGTAGTTTGAAGCCGGGTGTAATGAACATAGGTGAAATTTTCATCCGAGGACAAACAGATAAAGAGGTTTTAATATCAACATATATTTGTCATCCCTCTATGGCAAACAATGAGGTCTCTGGGATTGTCGTTTTGACTAAATTAGTTCAGTGGCTTCAAAGCACTAGTAAATTAAAATACTCGTATAGGATCTTATTTTGTCCAGAAACCATTGGTGCAATTGCATTTTTATCTGAGCGCTATAAGCTTCTAAAATCAAAACTGATTGCCGGGTTTGTTGTTACAATGGTAGGTGATGACAGAGGTTACAGTTTTATAGAGACCCCAAATAAGGATTCACTCACTGATAGAGTTGCAAACCATGTTGTAAAGTATTTGTGTTCAAACCCTAATATTATACCTTATACGATGAGAGCTAGTGATGAGAGGCAATTCTGTTCTCCAGGAATAGACCTTCCTGTTGTGACAGTTATGAGGGGCGGAAGATATCCCGAATATCACACATCTGAAGACAATCTTGGATTAATATCTCCTGTAGGATTATATGGAGGCTTTGAGTATGTAAGATTATGTGTTAGTGCTTTAGAAATGAATTGTTCGCCACGATGGGTAGTGAGGGGTGAACCACATTTAAGTAAATATGATTTAAGAAATACAACAGGTGGCCCAAGGATTCTGTCAGAAAACGAATTTTTAATTAGTAATATTTTGGCATTTTCAAATGGACAAAGAGATTTACTTCAGATTGCAGATTTATTGGAAAAACCAATTTGGGAGATCTATCCAAGCATCAGAACTCTCAAAGAAAAAAACTTAATAACTCTGTGAGCTAAGAGCTCTAGTTAAACCCTAAAACGTAAGAATAACAGCACGATTTTTTTGCGCTTACTATCACCGCAATATCTTTGAATTCTGGTTTTATATGATTTATATTTTAAATTGCATTTAATTAAGCGGTTCTCTGAAACACAACAGTATTTTGAAAATTATAAATTGATAAAGGCATTGATTTTTCTTTTGAACTAGACAAATATTCGAACTGGTATTTCTATTTTTACACATATCTATAAGAAAAAGGAAGCATTTGGGGTTTTGAACGGTTACACTAATATATGTTTTTAATAATTTAAAATTCAAAAAACTTGAAAAAGCAAAATGAAATTCATAATGAGCGATCTATAAGTACTAAAATCCACTTTGGTAATAAAAACTTAGCAGAAAAAGGAAGTATTTTGCTGATCGAAATGGTTGATTTGCCAAAAAAATTGACGAGAAAATAGCTTATGAAGAGAACAGTGGTAATTACGGGTGGTAATCGTGGAATTGGAAAATCAATTGCAGAATGTTTTTTAGATGAAGGCTATGATGTGATAATTGCTGCAAGAACTAGCGTTAATCAGGGAGGAGGATTGTTAAATAAGGCCGTATTTTTTAAGATGGATGTTCGAGACGAAAAGGCACACACATTATTAGCTCAGAGAGCTATTAGCCTTACAGGTCGCCTTGATGTTTGGATAAATAATGCAGGTCTCTCATCCTGGAGGCCAATTCAAAGTGTGACAGAGCGTTTTTTCAATAACTTAGTTGATGTAAATCTCAAAGGGGCGCTCTGGGGCTGCAAAGCTGCTGCAAAATTCATGGCTAATACTGGAGGAGCTATTATCAATATTTCAAGCATAGCTGGAAAACGAGGTAGTTCAAACAATGCAATATATTGTGCTACAAAATTCGGATTAAACGGACTAACACAGTCTTTAGCCAAAGAGCTAGGACGTAACGGTATCACTGTAAACGCCATTTGTCCTGTTTTAATTAAAACTGAGGGATTGATGGAAGCATTAAGCCACAAATTTTCTCCTGCTAACGGTGATCCTGAATTATTTCTTACAAATTTTACAAATACCAATTCTGCTACTGGGTACTTGCCAAAAGGTATTGATGTAGGAAAGTTAGCTGTTTATTTAGCTTCACCAAGTAACTTATCTATAACTGGTCAATGTATAAACGTAGATTGTGGTGTCTTTCCACAATGATCCTACATTGAAAATATTTTGGAATTATCGGAACATATGAAAATAATTATAATAATTCCAGCTCATTTGAACTCGATCAGATTTCCAAGAAAAGTTTTATTTCGATTTTTTGATGTTCCGATGATAGAGCATGTGAGAAGACGTGCACTAATGAATTCTCACAATTTAAAGGTAATTATTGCAACTTGTGACAAGGAAATTGCAGATGTGATAGAGGGTTATGGTGGAGATGTTATGTTTACTAGTGACGCTCACTTGACGGGAACAACTCGGGTTGCTGAAGCTATAAAAAAAATCGAGTGTAGCCATGTCATCCTTCTTCAAGGAGATGAACCTCTGATTTTTCCAGGTTACATTGACACAATAGTAGATTTTATAAAAAGAAAACCAGATATTGTAGCGTGGAACGCTACTGCTCCTATAGATAGCCAGGAAGAATTAGACCGTCATTCTTTTGTAAAATGTTCTGTAAACACCGTTGGAAAGATTTTATATTATTTTCGTCGGAGTCCTTCTCACCAAGAACTTAACTATCAAAAAGAATATATAAAAAAAATTTTAGGTATAATGGCATTTAGAAAAGAATTCTTACTAAACCTAGTAAAGTTAGAACAGTCAAGACTAGAGAAAATAGAATCTGTTGAGCAGTTTCGAATTATTGAAAACGGCTTTGATATTCATTCCGTTCCTTTTTCTGAGAGTTTGCCGTCTTTAAATGAACCAGAAGAAGCAAAGTTAATACAAGATTTATTGCAGAAAAACGAAAATCAAAAAATCCTCTTGGAAAAAACAATTCAAAATTTCACATGACAATTTTTAAAAAAAATCAATCTCGTAATTTAGAATATTATTTTTCTGAGAGTTTGCAATTGGCACGAAAAATAAAATTAGATGAACATAGAGCAAATTCTTTTTTAAATATATTGAATTGTACATTAAAAACTGAAAAGCAGTTTCCAGATCTATTTGGTAAAAAGAACATAGTGTGGCGGTTGTTGGATAGCCTGAAAGGCTTAATCGGAAATATCATAAGATCAATTCAGTATTGGCCAAAATCTCTGAAGGAAATGAAAACAGAAAATAGAGCAAAAATTGTAATAATATCACATTTATTAGAAGCATCTGATCTCACTAACAAGCGAGATTTTTATTTCGGTACCTTGGCAAAAGATTTGGTTCATGACGGCATTGAAACATGCACGATACTGATAAACCATTGTGGCATAGGGCAACAAGATTTAGAGCAAAGTCAGAAAGAAAATACAATAATTCTTCCAAGATATTATCATCCGTTGAGAGAAATCAGCATGATTTTTCGATTGTTTTGTGCGTCTTTTTATATGCCTTACATTAAAGGTAAAAATAACTTTTGGTTAAAATCATGCCTGGCACAATTTAATAGTCAAACGATAAATAATTATAGAATAGGATTAATGATTAGTAATTTGCTTCAAAAATTAGGCCCAAGTGCAGTTTTATTTACCTTTGAGGGCCATGGTTGGGAAAGAGTAATGATGAGTCTGAGTAGAAAAATGGCTAATCATCCATTATTTTGGGGATATCAGCATGCCATGCTTTTTCCAGGTAAAAAAGCGATAAATTTTAAATTTGGTAAAATTGTTGATCCAGTGCATATTTTCACTATTGGTAAAATCACTTACAAAAAATTACAGAAAGAGTCAGAATTCAATAATATTTCCATTTTAGGGAGTGTTAAAAATCCAAAAAATAAAATAGTTATTGATTTCACTTCAAGAGCAGGGGCTTGTCTTTTTGCACCAGAGGGTGTGATAGATGAAGTTTTGTTAATGGCTAGATTTGCTTTGAAAGCTGCTAATTTGATGCCAAAACAATTATTTGTAATTAGGCTTCACCCCGTATTATCCAAGTCTAAAGTGACAAAGATGATTCAGAATTTAGGCGATATTCCTAAAAATTTTCAATTATCAGAACATACATTATCTCATGATTTGGAGCGATCAAATTGGGTTTGTTATCGGGGCTCAACGGTAGTTATACAAGCCATTCTGAAAGGATTAAGACCCATTTTTTTAAATCTTTCTGAAAACATAAAAGATAACGACCCTTTACCTGAGGACTTGCAATTTAGGAAGGTTATACAAAAAGAAGAAATGCTAATTGAACTTATTTTAAATGATAAAAAATATTTGTCGAAAGAAAATAAAAATTTGCAGGAATGCATTAAATTTGGAAATGAATATATTAGGCCCTTGGATAGTAAAATAATTATTGATAAATTAAATTCAATTGATAAATGACAACTCCACCCTTAAAAAATAAAGATGTAGCCATCATTTGTGCAACAAAAAATCAAAAAGATAATGTTGTACGTTTGCTTGACAGCATTGTTGAAACTCAAACAGAGATTGGACAAATATTAATTTCTGATGGTGGTAAAAATTTGAGGCAAGTTGTTGAGTTATATAAGAACAAATTAAACATCCGGTGTATATATTCTCCAATTTCAGGCCAAGTTCTTCAGAGAAACTACGCCCGTAAGTTTTTGTATAAAAATATTCGCATGGTAATACATTTTGATGACGATATTATTGTTGATAAAGACGCGCTAAACAAAATGATATTATTCTGGAACAACTGTGAAAATTATGGGGGCAAGCATTTGGCGGGTGCCTCTTTTAATTTAACTAACTCTCCAATTATCCATAATTCAATTTTTAGAAAAATTTTCTTTATTGATACCGAACTTAAAGGTAGCGTGAAAAGAGGTGGTTACGCTGTACCATACTGTCCAGCTGAGCATACCCATGAGGTTGATTGGTTATTAGGCGGTGCCACCGCTTGGTCCAGAGAATTGCTTGAAGAATTTCCTCATCCGATAGATTTTTCGACTAAATGGGCAGTTTGTGAGGACTTAATTTTTTCTTTTCCACTGTCTCAAACACATAAAATGTTTGTTGTACAGGACGCTATTGTCAGACATGATGAAACACCAGCTCGGATAAAATTTAGTAAGGGGTTATTTTTCGGTAAAAGTAGTGTAATTATGAGATATTATTTTTGCAGAATTAATTCAAATATCGATTTTATATCTTTTCTTTGGATGACTATTGGTATTTTATTTGGGCATCTTTTTAGAGCTTTAAGTGGCTCTAAAGTTAACTTTTCTTATTTCTTGGGTGGGCTAAGTGGTTTTATTCTCATATTAATAAATTTTTTCTCTTTCAGAAGCCCGAAAGAGCTGGCAGTAAAATTAGGCAGACAAAAAAGATATTTTTACTTAAGAGTATATAAAAACTAAATTGAGAGTTTTTGTTTTCCACGACTTGTGAGAATTGTTTGATAAACAAGCGAAAAATAAAATTTTAAATAATCTTTACTAAATAAAGCCACATTTTTTAAATTATGTTTTTCCTATTATAAAAAAATTTTCTTTTTCAATCTCAAAATATGCGCATTAAATTGTCATGCAGGAATATCCGCCATCGACGGTCAATTCTGAACCCGTGACGAAAGTAGCTGCGTCTGATGCAAGATAAATGATGGCACCAACTAATTCATCAACTTCGCCAAAACGTGCCATTGGTGTATGGTTTAAAATAGCCTTCTTACGTTCTTCAGTTATAAAGTTTTTTTTATTCCATTCTGTGGGGAAAAAGCCAGGACGTATTGCGTTGACACGTACTCCTTGCGTACCCCACTCGCGGCCTAAATTTTGGGTGAGGTTTAAAATACCAGCTTTCGCCACCGAATAAGCAAAGGCTTTTGATAATGGTGGGCCAGCGGAGGCAGAGGATATATTAATAATTGAACCTTTGCCCTGCGTAAGCATATATTCGCCAAATACTTGGCACCCAAGTAGCGTTGACGTAATCTGAGAATTTATCACATCATAAAATTCATCAAGCTCGATATCTAGGAACGGCGTAGCTGCGTTAATACCTGCACCATTTATCAAAATGTCTGCTTGCCCAAAAGCATCTATCGTAGTGGTGAGACCATCCTTAAACGCATCTTTACTTGTCGCATCAATTCTTAATCCAATTGCCTCACCCTTAAGGTTATTACGTATTTCTTCTGCAACGGTTTCAGCTTTTTCCAAACGTAAATCCATTATGACAATTTTACATCCCGCCTTAGCAAGGCCACGTGCCATCTCTCCACAAAGATAACCCCCACCACCTGTAACTGCCGCGACCCGGCCCTTTAAATCAAATAGATTTTCTATGAAAGATTTCATACTAACGAAGTTCACCCATCAATAATTTTGTGTTTTCTGCCCATTTCCACAAGATAAACAAGTCAGAGCTGAGAATAATGGAGGTGTAACCTTGTTCAAAAGCATCTTCGATGGTTTCTTTTTGCACATCTGCTATTTGTGTCATGCAACTAATTCCAGCAAGGGCACACTCCTCAACAACACGCCTTGCAGCCTCTCGAACTTTAGAATGATTGGTTTCGCCTGGTACTCCTAGCGATCCAGAAATATCATATGGTCCAACCATGACTGCATCTAGCCCAGGCACTTTCAATAATTGTTCAATATTTTCAACAGCGGTTATACTTTCAACTTGTATTATAAAAATACTACTATCGTTCCACGTGTCGATATATGGCTTGAAATCAAAACCATACCCATGGGCACGGTTTAGACCATAACTGCGTTGTCCTAGAGGCGGAAATTTCTGTAAGCGTATTTGTTCTTCAACCTCAGCCTGAGTGTTGATCATGGGGATTATCATTCCATCGGCGCCAGCTTCGAGCATTGGCTTAATGAAATCATTATTATGAGAAACTGGCCGTGGTAAGCAAGTAACACCCTCTGATTGCACTCCTGTGATAATTCTATTTGCTTCATCGGTGTTTATGGTAGTGTGTTCCATATCAATGGCAATAAAGTCAAAACCAGCTTTAGCAAAAGTTTCGGCAATAGCAGGCTCACGATATGAAACCCAACCGCCGAATACACGTTCGCGATTAGCAAGTTTGTTTTTAAGAATGGTGCGATTATTTCTTTTTGTTTCAAACATTTTTCTCACGTTGACAGTTTAGTGAACCGGTGAATAATTGGTCCGTCATATGGAACATAAAATTTGGGGATTAAACGATAGTAATCCTGATGCCAGGGACATAGCTCGTCAAAATAATGTTTATCTTGATCTTTCCAAGGATAAGAAGAAAACTCTACTAATGTTTTATCGGGCAACATTTTAGACTCACGATTGCAACAGTAAAAATGAACTGGTTTTTTTTTAGCAATTTTGCGCATTTGGTCAAAATAAATTCTTATATATTTCATATCCATTTCCTGCATAGATACAATATTAAAGACTAAATTTGCTTCTGAAGCATTAAGAATATTACAGTTTACTGCTTCAACAAATATCATTTTTACATTGTCATCATAGACAGCCATTTTGAGATCATTTTCATTGTCCACCAGTACCATAGAGTTGTTTTTTTCGAGCTCTGGAAGTGTCATCGCATAGTATACATCCACGAAGAGTGTTTTGGTCAAATTGATCATGATAACTTTTCCTGCAACACCAGATTGTAGCAGAATTGACCCCATGGAGGCAAAACCGTCTCCAATAACCAAGGAGATATTATTATTTTTTATTAAGCCGTTCGCTTTTAGATAGGTCAGGGTCAGTACTTGTCGAAGTGTATCAAGCGAAAATCGGGACGAGTTTCGTAAAGAGTTTGCTTTGGCATTCTTATATGTTTTCTGAAAAAATGAATTGTTTGGAACCATTTTTCGATATCTTCTCTGCAATAGATAGTGCAATATTTTTGTAATCGATGAATATGGTTTTCTTCCGTCTCCAAAACCAACTGCGTTTTTTATCTCTAATCTTTCATCAATTGAAAAAAACTTATGAAAATGGTTCCAATGTGATGACGCTGCAGTGTCAGTATGTGAAATTTTTTTGGCCAAAGTTGGAAGAATATCTGCTTTAAAGATCATGATGCATCCATCACCGCCTTAATCGCAGGATGCAGATGCAAAAGGCCCAATAACTTTCCTTTGTCAACAACAGGTAAGTCCCAAACCTTTTTTGAACCCATCAAGGTAATGGCCTCAGTTAATGGTGTCATTGAGGATACGATCTTTGGCTCACGCACTGCATGATTAATGACATCATCACTCATCAACGCAGCAATAGGTTTTTGTACTGCATTAAGCATTCGGCGAATATCACCATCAGTAATAATACCTTCAAGGGTACTATCATAAGTAGTGATACAGACAATTCCTAAGCGATGTTGGTCCATCAGTTCTAGTGCTTCTTTAAGCATAGTAGTACTCTTAGTCTGTGGCGTCAATTCGGCAGATAACATTACATCACCAACCGTTAATAATTTACTCTGGATGGACATTATCTTCTCCCCATTTTGCTTTTAATTCACGACGAGCATCGTGTATTGCTTTTGCTTGTGCCAAAACAAAATCAAAGTACTTTATATCTAACACGGTGTTAGAGTCAGACATAGCATTTGGCGGGTCGTCGTGCACCTCCATGAATATCGCATCTATTCCTGTTGCTGCCGCTGCCCTCGTAAGGCATGGGATATATTCGCGCTGGCCTCCTGAGATGTTGCCCATCGAAGTAGGCATTTGGATAGAATGTGTAGCGTCATAACAGACTGGGTAACCTGTTTCGGCCATTATTGGAAATGCACGCATATCGTTTATCAGCATATTGTAGCCGAAAAACGT
>CACGLE010000039.1 GCA_902573725.1 uncultured SAR116 cluster alpha proteobacterium | reverse complement strand
AGCACCGCCATATAGATCCCTCGAAAAAGGCACATTCTTAAAAATTTTAGAATTCGTTAGCACTGGTGGTTATGCTTTAGAGCATTATGAGCAATTTAGGCGCATCGTAAAAGGTATCGACGGTCTTTATAGACTTACTAATAAACGTGTTGCTTCAAGATGGCGTATGAATATTGGAACGATTGTGGAAACAACAACATTAAAAATTAAATTTGCCCGCGGCCCAATTCTAGGAGAAATAGAGGAATATTTTGTCCAATCTCTTCGTACGGGCGATAGTTTTATATTTGCTGGCCGAGTGGTAGCTTTTGTAGAAATAATTAACATGCAAGTTATAGTAGAACCTACCATTGCTAAAGAACCAAAAGTGCCAACGTATGCTGGAGGCAGATTACCTCTTACCTCTGATATGTCTGAAAAAGTCAGGCATATTTTGCAATCAGTTGAAATTCACAAATCTTTGCCTGGGCCTGTGCGAGAATGGCTAGAAATTCAGCAACTTCATTCAAAATTACCTAATGAGGATACATTACTATTAGAAACATTCCAACGCGGAGAGCGTCATTATCTTGTTGCATATGGATTTGAAGGCCGGAATGCACACCAGACATTAGGCATGCTTCTTACGAAACGGATGGAACGTCAACATTTAAAGCCCCTAGGTTTCGTCGCAACAGATTATGCTATCGCCATCTGGTCTCTTGAAAAGGTAATTAAGCCAATTAACTTATTCACTCCTGATATATTAGGTGATGAACTAGAGGAATGGATGGCAGAATCAACTATGTTAAAGCGATCATTTAGGCAAGTTGCAATAATTTCGGGATTGATAGATAAAAAAATTCCAGGATTAGAAAAAACTAAAAAGCAAGTAACAATTAATTCAGATTTAATTTATGACGTATTAAGGAAATATCAGCCAAATCATATATTACTAGAAGCTACAAGGCAGGATTCCGCAAGAGGGCTGACTGACATTCGGCGACTTGGAGAGCTCTTGAATAGATTTGAAAATAAAATTACTCATATGGAGCTGCCCGTAATATCTGCTTTAGCCATTCCTCTTTTACTAGAGGTCGGAAAAGAAACTGTTATGTCAGAGGCAGTCGAAACAATGCTAAAAGAATTAGAGATTGACCTGATCGAAGAGATCAGAAAAAGTTAGACGACATGAATCCTCCGATTATCATTAAATCAAAACCTTCCTCTCTTTTTTATGAAAAAATTGAAATTAAATTCTGTGGACATATTTTCTGGTTATACGCAGATGGGTCATGTTTCCATGCGAAAAGCAAGACATTAATTGTTGCAGATTTGCATTTAGAAAAAGCATTTTCTCAATCTAGAGCTGCATTGCTTCCAGGATATGATACCAAAGAGACTTTGGATTTGTTAGAAGCCGCCTTAAACAGGAACCTAACTCAAAATTGTGTTTTTTTGGGTGATAGCTTTCACAATGCAATGACAGCACAATCACTCGCAGACCCGTATAGGAAAAAACTGCAACAATTATCGGAGATAAAACATTTCACCTGGGTAATAGGAAATCATGACCGAATATTGCCAAATTTTTTAATTGGAGAGCAATGCCATTCAACATTTATTGATAAGATTGAACTTAGACATCAACTTGAAAGACGGGAGTATGAAGAATCTATCACACCAGAGAGTGGTCAAATTATTGGTCATTATCACCCAAAAGCAAAATTAAAATTACGAGCGGGAAAAGCATCTGGAAAATGTTTTATATTTGATAAAAAATTGATGATTATTCCAGCTTTTGGTGTCTCAACAGGTGGATTGAATATCACCGATAAAGCTATTTCAAGATTATTCTCTAGCACCCCTGATGTTTATTTCTGCTATAAAACAAAACTTTATCATATTCATGATGTTGCAAATTTACGCAAATGAAATAGAAAGAAAATAAAAAAAGATTTTACATAAATTCGAGATTTTAAGAGGGGTAAATTATGCGTATTGCAATCGTCGGTTCAGGAATTGCTGGTTTAAGTGCAGCATGGTTATTTCATAAAGAACATGAGGTTAAACTATTCGAGAAAGACAATCGATTTGGCGGGCATGCGCATACTGTTGACGTCAAAAAGGGTGAAGACACTGAGCCAGTCGCCGTTGACAGCGGGTTTATTGTTTATAATGAGCTTAACTATCCCAATTTAATTGGTTTGTTTGATGCATTAAATATAGAAACAAAAAAAACCGAAATGTCTTTTGGTCTATCTTTATCTAATCGTCAATTTGAATATGCTGGATCTTTGAAAGGATTATTTGCACAACCTTTTAATTGGCTTAAACCAAAATATTGGCTGTTACTAGCAGATTTATATAGGTTTTATAAAAAGGCGGTAAATCAAGTAGATCTTGGTCCAACAGACGAAACTCTTCAAGAATTAATGATTAGAATGCGTATGAGTGATACTTTCATTAATAACCATATGCTTCCTATGGCTGCAGCAATTTGGTCTTGCCCATCCGATGTAATTATGCAATTTCCAGCACGCTCTTTTATACAATTTATGGATAATCATAAATTACTAGATTTTTCAGGACGCCCTATCTGGCGAACAGTGAGCGGTGGATCCCGAAATTACGTTTCTAAAATTATAAAAATACTTGGGTCGAATGCTAGGTGCAATGTTTCGATAGACAAAATTGAGCGGACACAACAAGGGGTTATTATTTCGATTGAAGGAGAAAAACCAGAGTTTTTTGATAAGATTATTTTTGCAACTCATGCAAATGATACCCTTGAATTATTGCAGGATATTAAACAAGAAGAATATGATGTATTGAGCCAATTTTCTTTCCAACAAAATAATGTAATCTTGCATTCACAATCTTCTTATATGCCAAAGAAAAAAATGGCATGGTCTTCATGGAATTACCTCTCCAATAATTCAGAAAAAAAGGAATTATGTGTGACCTACTGGATGAATAAGCTACAATCTATCTCTAAACACTTTCCACTATTTGTGACATTAAATCCTTTTTCTGATTTTCCCATTAAAAAACCTCACAGGCATTTCACCTATTCTCATCCAATTTTTAACCAAAACGCTATAGAAGCACAAAAAAAATTAAATACAATACAAGGGCCCCTCCATACCTATTTTTGTGGAGCATGGACCAGATATGGCTTTCATGAAGATGGGATTTTATCTGCTGTAGCCATCGCAAAAGCATTCAATATTGAAATCCCATGGTTTAGCCCAACAGAAGCCTGCCATGCTCCAAATTGGCTAGACATTTGGGAAAATAAAGCTATAGAAAATGCAGAAACATAATGGGCCTATATTAATGCAAGCAGTTAGATTAGCATCTTCAGTTATCACCCATACGAGGCACGGAAAACCACCTCATTTTTTGTCACGCTCTGGTCTTTCCGTATTTATTGATTTGGATAAACTCATGATCGCAAATTGTCAATGTAGCTTATTTTCAGTGGATAAATTTAATCTCATTTCATTTCATCAGTCAGATTATGGCGAAGAGTATCTTCAAAAAAAAGCGAATAGAAAACACTCTAAAATTCCACACAAACTTGCAGATTATATCAGAAGCATAGCCCGTGAATATCTTCCTAATAAAAAGATTGTGAATATTTTTCTACTTACATTCCCAAGAATTCTTAATCTAAATTTTAACCCAATTTCAGTCTTTATCTGCCAAGATCAGGCAGGAAAAGACTGTCTCATAATTTACGAAGTTCATAACACCTTTGGCGATTCTCATAGCTATGTTAGCATTATAGAAGAAAATAACAAAAACCAAAAACACTTTGCGTTAAAGCAAATGCATGTTTCACCATTTTTTCCAACTGATGGTGAGTACATTCTTAGCTATAAAAAACGAAAAGATACATTTTCACTAATTGTACGCTATTTCAGAGACAACAAACCGGCTCTAACAGCAACAATGCGTGGTAATTTTTCTCAATTATCGTCTATTGAGATCTTGAGACATATTATTGTGAATAGACAATTTCCACTAAGGCCCCTAATATCGATTCATTTTGAGGCCTTTAAATTATTTTTAAAAAAATGCATTTATCATCCAAGACCAACACCCCCATCGATCCGAATTAGCCAATCACAACCTCGAAAGTCCAATAAATGACAATAGAGCTATGGAAGTCCCTAAGAATTAAGGCATTAAAAAAGGTTTTTGAACAGATACAGTTTGGTGAACTGCAAGTCACTTTCCCGGATGGAGAATTGACAAGCTATAAAGGCAATCAAGATGGACCAAAAGCTGATATAAATCTATCTTCACACGACTCTGTTAAATACATACTAAAAAGTGGAATCATTGGTTTTTGTGAGGCCTATATGGATGAAAAAATTGAGAGCAAAAACCTCGCCTCTCTAATAGAACTTGGTTCACTTCATTCTAAATTTCTTAGTCAGAGACTGACTTTTAATCCAATAAAGCAGTCAATATTAAAATTTATTCACTTTACAAATCGAAATAGTAAAGCCGGTTCGCGCAAGAATATTGCTTACCACTATGACCTCGGCAATGAATTCTATGGAGAATGGCTTGACCCCTCCATGACTTATTCATCTGCTATTTTTGCGTCTGAACACCAAGGACTTAATGAAGCACAGTTTAATAAGTATAAAATAATTTCGGAACTTGCAGAAATAAAATCTGGTGATCGGGTGCTTGAAATCGGATGCGGTTGGGGTGGGTTCATGGAGTACGCGGCTAAGACATATGATGCTCATATCACCGGCATTACAATTTCAAATTCGCAGTTTGATTTTGCATCAAAACGCATGCAAAAAAAAGGGTTGACGGAAAATACAGATTTAAAGCTTCTCGATTATAGAGACTTAAACCAGAAGTTTGATAAAATTATTTCAATAGAAATGTTTGAAGCCGTGGGTGAAAAATATTGGCCAATTTATTTTAATAAAATAGGCCAATCATTAAAAAAAGGCGGTAAAGCAGCATTACAAATCATTACTATTAATGAAAACCAGTTTTCATTCTATCGAAATAATCCAGATTTTATACAAAGATATATTTTTCCAGGCGGTATGCTGCCATCTCTAGCGGCCCTTCAAAATCCCATTAGCAGCGCTGGTTTACAAATAAATAATAGCTATGGGTTTGGTCTTGATTATGCAAAAACACTATCAAATTGGAGAAATCGCTTCGTAAGAGCCTGGCCAAAACTGGCAAATCAAAAAAAATTTGATAACCGCTTCTTCAAAATGTGGGAATTATACTTGGCTTATTGCGAGGGTGGCTTTAGGGGTGGAGTTATCGACGTTAAACAAATGTTAATAACACATAAAATATAACCAAATTTTTTTAAAATAAAACTAAAGAAAACCATACTATTTTTAGATAATAATTTGTTTCACGTTCCTATTTATTTGATTTGATAGCTATAGCTCAACCAAATAAAAATCATTTTTTTATATCCCAAAATATGCAATTTGAACCAATTTGGCTCTCAATTCGTAAAATTGGTTATATTCGTAATTACAAAGGCTTCATATGAACAAGGTAATAAATACTTATGGAAATACAGCGTTATCAGAAAAATTCGTTCCTGAAAACTATTTTACTGGTAACATCGAAGCCACCGGCGTATTTGTAGACCGTTTTGGCGTCATTAGAAGACGATTTAATGTACATATCATAGGAAGTAAAAAAGATAATGGATTTTCATTAGATGAGTACTTTTTATTCGATGATGGTGAGCAGGAGACCAGGAGGTGGGAAATTGAGAAAATAGACCATGAAACTTACGTAGGAAAATGCGAAGATGTATGTGGTCAAGCTATCGGTAAATTATGTAATTCCATTTTAAATTGGCAATATCATTTTTATTTAAAAATGTTCAATTATAAAATTAAAGTTAAATTTGAGGATATTATGGTTCAACAAACACCCTCAATAATGCTCAATAATGCGAAAATAAAAAAATATGGACTATTGCTTGGTGAGGTATTCATTTCTTTCAATAAAAAGCCTCAACTATCTTCTTACACTGAGCCACTATATGCTGCCAAATGATAATCACATTTGACCCTAAAATGACAAATCATCACTGCTTTATTTTAAACATTTTTAATAAAAGACGAGTGGGAAAGCCCAAAACTGGAATTAAAGTGAGTAGTTGACTGGCACTATCCCAATGGTCATGATGTGTTGTGATCTTTCCTTCTAAATTTGCTTTTACCTCTGATACGCCTACTATATCAATCTTAATTAATCTAAATCTTTTAACTTTGCCAGTTAAACGCCATTTAATATAACTTGCCTTTTGTGATTCACCTAAATCCAATATTTCAAATTTTGGCTCTACCATGACCTCGAACATATGACTAAATATGGCAATAAACTTTGTTTTACCGTAGGTGATGTTAAAGGGGTCAGAGAATTCAATATCATCAGTGACCATCTTACTCAAATCGGCTAAATTGTCAGCGGTCAGTTGTGAAAATAAATGGGCATATTTATAAATAAGTGAACAGTTTTCTGTATTCATCGATTAGTTATCCATCTGATTACTTTGAAATAAATACTTTTTGGTAAAATTCTTAGAAGTTTCATTATTATTACAAAGCCAGTCGGAAAGCCTATTTCAAATTTGTTACTTTTAAGGCCTTTAATAATATTATAAGCCGCTTCGCTTGCGGAAATAATTTGTGGCATTTTGAAATCGTTTATAGCGGTAGCCTCCGTCTCCACAAACCCCGGACTAATAATTTGTACCTTTATCCCTAGTGGAGTTAAGTCTATGTGCAACGCTTCAGCCAAATTACTCAATGCTGCTTTTGTTGGCCCATATGCAGCTGACCTTGGTAATCCTCCATATCCTGCCGTTGACCCCATAATTACAATATGACCTCTTTGAAGACCAATAAATTTAGGTATAATACTATCTAGAGAATGAATGACTCCCATGTAGTTCACCATCATATGGCCATAAAATTCCTCAGAATTAAGTTCGGGTCCACCAAGTGGTAAATATTTTCCGGCATTTAAAACAGCGCAGTCAATATTTCCACCGCTTTTTATACTCCTTTCGATAGCATTTTTGATTTCTAATCTATCGCATACATCTGCACGAAAAATATTAATATTTTTATGCTTACTTTTTATTTTTTTAAGATGTTCTATCCGCCTCCCAACCGCACTCACTATGTGACCTTCTGATGCTAAAGCAATAGATAGAGCTTTTCCGATACCAGAGCTAGCACCTGTTATAAAATAATGAGCCATTGTTTTTTAATCTTTTATTAATTCTGATAAAACTTTATTCTATTCTTAGATAAATATAGAGTTGTATGGTTAATCTACACAATAATTTAATAAATGTGCTCAGCGCAAACTGCATTGCTCAAAAATTATTCTTACATAGCCACGCAGATTAGATTTTGTTATTCTAGCTTTTAACAGCCATGTTTCTGCTGGTATAACAATATCGAGAGGTAAGCTACCTGTAACAATTTTTTGACCACCAAGATATGCTAACCTTACCTCAATATCCTGCTCTGGATCAAACCAAGGATTATTCTTGTTGCCTTGAGAAAACGGCTCACCATGAACATGAACAAGCAGCCCTCCTTGAAACAGGGACACGCTTGACTCAGAACCAGTATATAATTCAGTCGCCACTGCAAGGTTATTATCAGCCAGTAATCGACAATTAATTGGAGAGGATATTGCAAGTAATGACTGACGTATTTGTTCTAATGAAACGTCAGATTCTAGCAAAAATTTGATTGAATTAGATAAAATTTTATCAGAGTCTTCTAATCCTAAATCAGATATTATATTTCCCGCAGCAAGTTTTTTATTAAGTTGCTCGAGTGATGCTATTTCTTGATTAAGTTGATTTAAATGAGCTTGAGATTTATCCAACTCAGTGTTTATATTCTCGTATAAATTTTTTTGATCATAATTTCCCCATTGCCAACCTAGCCAAAGAACTAACCCAATTGCACTTATACGAATTACTAAACTGATATAAATCCGATATTCTTTTCTTCTGTACTTCTCTCTGGTCTCAAAAAAATCCATAACTTATCTCTCATTAAAACCGTTACATAACCCCGCCAAAATTCAATATTGGCCTCAAAAATTATAAAAAATGGCGATTCAAACCAATCAGAGAAGTTGATTTTCTACACATTTGTCTTCTCAACGTAAATAATTATCTTACTGTGTGATACAGAAACATAAACTATTTACATTTTAGTTTGTTTGGTAAACAACATTCTTCTGAGTTAATTACAAAATTTTAGATATGGCTGTAAAAAATAATACCCCAAAACGGGCCTGGCAAAGGATGCTCTCTGGACGAAGACTTAATATACTGGAGCCTAGCCCGCTTGATATTGAGATTGATGATATTGCTCACGGTTTATCCAGATTAGCGCGATGGAATGGACAAACACGAGGCAAATATACCTTTTCAGTAGCTCAACACAGCATATTAGTTGAGAAAATTATGCATATAAATTTTTCAAAACTACCAAACTATTGGCGCTTAGCATGTTTACTTCATGATGGACCAGAATATGTAACAAGCGACTTGATAACTCCTTTAAAGTCAGCTCTAGGTTCAGAATATAGAAACATCGAGGAAAATCTGCAAAAGGCTATTCATATACGATTCGGTTTGCCTGCAATTCTCCCAGAAGAAATAAGTAGATCAATTAAACTTGCAGATAAAATGGCAGCATGGATTGAAGCCACTCAAATCGCCGGATTTAAAATAGAAGAAGCAAACAAAGTTTTTCCCAAACCAAAAGGAACGCCTTTACATATTAAATTAGTAGCAAGCTCACCTAAAGAAGCGGAAGCGGCATTTATTAGACGCTTCGTTATGCTAGGTGGTGGGAATGAGAAAATAAATTTTAAATCAATCTAGAAAGAGACTTGTAAAAATAGCCATTCGCATTATAGAAGAGTGTTAGTAGCATGTCAAAAAGGGGGCATGGTGAAATTTGGTAAACACAGCAGACTTAAAATCTGCCGACGATAAGTCTTCCCGGTTCAAGTCCGGGTGTCCCCACCAACCAAAATTATTATCAAAATCATAACTAAAGCTCCAGAATGCGAATATTAAAAAAATATTTTAAATATCACTTTAGTTGTCTTGCAAAGTTGTATCTGTAAATCTTATGTTTTTTTTACCTTTATTTGATAGACTAATTTCCTCTCGAACTCCTATTATTTCTTGGTGTATTTTACTTTTTTGTGTTGTCATATTTTGCTGGCAATTATCACTTGATAGTTACGCCCTCCGTATTTTTACACTTAAATATGGCGTTATACCGTCAGTTATATTTGGACATCAGGCTCTCCCCCCTGAATTACAATTATTCCATCCTTTTCTTTCCATAATTAGCTCGATGTTTTTACATGCAGGTTGGCTCCATATTGGATCAAATATGCTTTATTTATGGATTTTTGCAGATAATATTGAAGACTCAATGGGACATCTCAAATTCGTGATATTCTATGTCATTTGTGGTACTGTTGCAGCTTTCGCACAGGGAATTATTGACCCAGAATCAACTACTCCTATGATAGGGGCCTCTGGCGGTATAGCTGGTATATTAGGCGCCTATATTGTTCTGCATCCGAGGGCACCAATTCAGGTTTTAATAATAATTTTAATTTTTATAAGATTTATAAGTATGCCTGCATGGATTGTATTAGGAGTCTGGATAGGAACTCAATTTGCTGCGGCGCCAACTAGCTTTTCACAAGAGGGCGGTGTGGCGTATTTTGCCCATATTGGGGGATTTTTAG
>CACGLE010000038.1 GCA_902573725.1 uncultured SAR116 cluster alpha proteobacterium | reverse complement strand
TTCTCCTTTTCCTTTTATTCTAAATAAAGTCTAACTTTTCGGTTTTTTGTTAGAGCGATCTGCCTAAAAACGGTAATACAAAAATCACATTTCGAGTAGAAATATATATATTACCCATAAAATATTTTAAAAAAACAATAAAAATAAGCATGTTTCAGCTGTAAAAAATATAAAATGAAAGGTAAAAATACTGTTTTGCAAAGAATCACCTAAAATAACATAATTTAATTGTTAGAAACCCAGATGTATTCTTCTTCCATTTTTACTTCTATGATATTAAGAGGTTTGCATTCATTTTGATGAGCTTCAGGTAAGCCTCCTACCCATTTTTTTACCTCACCAGATTTAAAGTTAAATTCGCTATTATGATATGGACATAAAATTGTATCCCGTTCTGTAATTTGTCCAATATCAAGTGGTAAATCCATATGAGGACAAATGTTTTCTATTGCAAAAATATCACCTTGGTTTATTAGCAATATTTCCCTATTTTTTATGGTATATTTTTTCTTTTCTCCATCCCTTAATTCGCTAAGAGGTAATGTCCTTAACCAGTTTCTGCCATCTATTTCTTTTTCTGTTTCTGTAATATTGAGTTGCAATATCTCATTATTAACATCACTAATCTCATGAAGTGTAATAAGGTCCTTAATACCCCTGAGTTTCAAACGAAGATAATTTTTAACGACAACATTGTCTTTAACTTGTTCGAAAACATTTTCAGATACTAAGAATCTTGTTCCCGCTTCCTTATTAATGGCCTCTATCCTGCTTGCTATGTTTACTGCATCTCCAATAACTGTGACTTTTTTATCTTCCCCTTGGCCAACAGAGCCTGAAATAACTTCCCCGAAATGAAGCCCAATTCTTATATCAAACTCGTTCCCATAGGCATTATTTAAATAAGTTTTAAATTCGTCCATAGCTCGAAGCATTTCTAAACTTGCACTCACTGCTCTAAGCGTTTGTTGTCTGGATTCTTTTAAACCAAAAATAGCTAATATTGCATCACCTATATAATTATTTATTTCACCTCCATGCCGAATAATTACTTCACGCATTATTGAAAAATATCTATTTAAGATGAATATTACATCATATGCTGATAATGATTCAGAAAACGGCGTAAAACCCTGAATATCGCAAAAAAGAATAGTCAGGTTTCTTAACGTTCCTACTGACTCCAATCGTTGTTCAGTTACCTGATTATTTAGGTCAGCATCTCTTTTATCTAACAAAAGCCTTCGATAAGAAACGTCACCTTTAATTTTAGTTTGACAACCAAGTCTAATGTTTTCTGGGAAAGATAGTTTTTTAGCGAGTAACGTTTCAACGTCATTACGTGGATGACAATTTTCCAAGCCATCAGTTACTTCAATACGGCAAGTGGAACATTTTCCGGTTCCCCCACATGCGCTAAGGTGATTTATATTATTACGCAAGGAAGCTATTAAAATAGATTCCTCTTCTTCAATATCTATCTTTAAATCGTCTGGTTCAATATGCACAGAAAAAGTTTTACTTTTCTCTGCCTTAAGCGTTGTTTTATTGTGGCTTCCATCACAAAAAGGAGCATTTGCTGTACTTTTACAGCCACAAAAATAAATAACCTCTGATTTTTCAGATATAAACTTGAGTGGAGAATATTCGGTACCAACATGGCTCCCGTCACAAAATGGCTGCTTCTTGCTTTTTCCGCAGCTGCACCAAAAATAATCAGAGCCGCTCTCTACTTCAACTGGAATTGGTTTGTTTATAATCATTAATTGTTCCCTACTATTTAGGGCATACTTCTATAGGCTAAAAATTAAAAGTCTTTTTATATTTTTTACCAATATTCTCACAAAAAAGTTTACAACAAGTTCTACCGTTAAGTATTTTTCTAAAAAATTGGTTTCAATCAATAAAAAACTGCTTATTCCGTTTATAACTTGTTTTAGAAAAATATTTTTTCAATGCCGCATATTTAAAAATCATAAAATAATTTTATATTGAAAAAAATGACAAGCTGATTTTTTAATCCCTTGAAAAATTAAGGACAAAGTTATGATAGATGTATTTTTTGATGGTAAATGCGGTCTTTGTAGCAGGGAGATACAATACTATCGCAATATTGCTAATGATGGCATCTTCAACTGGCATGACATCGCTCAGGATCCATCCCCACTCAATAAATTTAAAATTCCACAAAGTATAGCACTTCGTTGGCTTCATGTGAGAGACGAGAATGGAAACTGGCATATTGGAGCAGATGCATTTTTGGTTATTTGGATGAAACTGGAAAGATGGAATTATTTAGCATTATTTTTAAAATTACCAGGTATAAAGCATTTGGCACGCTTTTGCTATAATACGTTTGCTCATTATAGATTTAATCGACTTGAGCATTGTCAAATTGCAGTTAAAAAGGAATTAATGATGCAAAAAAGTGGCATCAATCATAACTGACTAAAACGAAATCGAAATATATTTCTTAAATTTTTGAAAGTCATAAACAGTAACAAAAAATGTTGATTGCATTTATCGTTATGAGACCATGATGCATTAACTATTCATCATAGTGTTGACTGCATTTTTTACAGCATCTCTTGTCATTTCAAGATCAACTTCTGAGATTGCTACGGATGGATAAATTTTAGATGGAGCTTTTAAAATACCCTGCTCTCTTAAAGATTTATTGTACTTACCTGCTTGACTGATTTCATCATGTTTAGTGCTACGATAATCAATGCACTTCCTATTAGTAAAAATCACGTCAAATAAAGTCTCATCTCCAACTATTTGATAAGGAATTCCTTGTTCTCTGAATATTTTTGACTGAATTTCTTGCAATGTTTTCCCTATTTCACGTAATTTATTATATTGACCTGGTCGTCTCAAAATTTCCATTGTTTTCAAACCTGCAACAGACGCAATTGGATTGCCTGATAAAGTTCCTAACTGCATAAGCCACTTATCCGAACCTACAACCTCTTTATCAAAATGTTTCATAATCTCTTTTTTTGCACCTAAGGCTGCTAAAGGAAAACCACCCCCAATAATTTTCCCAAGTGTGCAAATATCAGGCGTGACCCCATAGCGTTCCTGAGCACCCCCATATGCAAGTCTAAATCCAGTAACAATTTCATCAAAGATTAAGAGGATATTATTTTTATTACACAATTCACGCAGGCCCTGAAGAAATCCTGGAACAGGAGGAATAATTCTTTGCAAAGGCTCAACAATTATTGCGGCAATATCGTTAAACTCATCAACAAGCATCTCTGCAGCTTGCAAGTCATTAAATGGCGCAACCAGAATATCATCAACAACTGAGGTTGGAATTCCAGCACTATCTGGAACTGCTTGTGGGAAATTTACTTCTTTCTCGGGCGCGAGGCTCATTTGTGCCTCAGCGCTCATACCATGATATCCACCCTCGAATTTCAATATTTTATTTTTATTTGTGTAAGCTCTCGCAAGTCGAAGTGCATACATATCTGCTTCACCGCCCGATGCAACAAAGCGCACTTGTTCACAACAAGGGACAGCCTCGCAAATAGCGTCTGCAAGTTCAATACCGCGAGAATTATTAGCAAAAAACGTCATACCTTTTGGAAGCTGTTCAAATACCGCCTCTAGAACTTCTGGGTGACTATGGCCCACGAGCATTGGTCCTGAGCCAATTAGATAATCTATATATTCCCGACCATCTTCATCCCAAACATGGCTGCCATCACCTCGAGAAATTATTATGCCAGGATCAAAATTACCAAAACCACCCGCAGGTAAAACCTCATTTGCTTTTTTTATCCATTCTTCCTGTGTATTTAACTTATTCATTCGCATAATCCATTAAAAATGAGCTTTTAGTAGCGAAAGATAAGGAATTAACCAAGGATTTATTTCTCGTAACAACCATTTTCACAAATATTCAACCAAGCAATTAAATTGTAAAATTTGATTTCGAATAAACTAAAAAAATAATTTTTATTAACTCAAAGCAGGGATAACGGTTTTCCCATATTCTGCAATAATATTCTCTTCGTCACCGTTATCTAAATAAATATTGAACTGGGTAACCCCAGCTTTTTCCAGCGTTTTAAGCTTGGCAATATGGTCATCCGGAGTACCGAGTACGGCAAACGCATCTATAATATCATCTGTAATAAAATCTAAATATGGGTTGTCTGACTGACCATGTTTAGAATAATCGTACCCTTTACGGTCTTTTATATAAGAGGTAAGCGTCTCTGGAATATCATCTCTACCTGTACCATACTTTTCTACAATATCTGCTACGTGGTTTCCTACCATAGCAGGAAACCATCTTGTTGCATCTCTACATTTTTGCATATCTCCTAAGTATGCAGGAGCAGCTGCCATAACTTTATAATTAGACATATCACGACCATTTGCTTTCCCAGCATCTAAAGCCTGGCCAGAAAGCCATTTACAAATAGATGGTTCTGCAATTTGAAGGATGAGTCCGTCCCCCATACGACCTGCGCTATCGAGTGCTTTAGGACCGTAAGCAGCTACCCATACTGGTAACTCGTAACCCTCCGCCCAAGGAAATTGGATGGGATTAGGTACATCTCCGTATTGTCTTTCTTCTCCACGAATTAAACCTTTAACAACATCTATAAATTCGTCCATGGTTGCCAGCCTAGCAGGTTTTCGACCCATTACACGCACTGCACTATCACCCCGACCAACACCCATATCAAATCTACCATCAGATTGCTTTGCTAGAGAGCCAAAAAGTGAGGCAGCTTGTGACCATTCACGTGTGTTTGGATTAGTAACACAAGGTCCGAAGCGCATTTTTTTAGTATGCTCAATACACATTGCCATCGCAGGATAGCTCTCTCGCCATAAAATGTGACTATCGTAAAACCAACAATACGTAAAGCCGGCTTCCTCTGCTTGAGCAACTAACTTTCTTGCAATTTTAGGCTCTACAACACCTTTGAAAGTAATACCAAATTCCATCTTTATCCTCCTTTATTTCTCTGGTGCCCAAATATTTATTCCCGCATGGCTAAAGGGTACCACTTTTGATATATTAATACGAATGAGAATAGCAGTTAATGCTTCGACACAACGAGCTGCCTCTGCATCACCTGCATTGTAAGCTTTCACATCCAATTTTTCGATTAATTCCATTACTTTTTTTCTTGAATCCAATTCATTACCACATACAAGTATATCACAGTTAATTTTTGCATTTAAATCATTCAGAGTGTGAGCAGAAACGTTATGCAGAGCTCCAACAACCTGAGTCTTTTCACCAACAATTGCTTGCGCTGCCTCAGTTGCTGAACCCTCGGGTGGCATTTCAACTTTTTTCGGGTCACCTTCTTTTAGAGGCACAACGATGTCTATTAAAACTTTTCCAATTAATTCATCTTTTAACTCCTTTAACGTGGAGTTGTGTGCAGACCATGGTACCGAAAGAATAACCATTTCACCTGCTTGTTGTATCGCTTTTTCATTGCTATAACCATTAATATTAGAACTATTAGGAGGAAGCTTGCTAGATATATTCCCAGCAATTTCCGAAGCACGCTTAGGGTCGCGAGAGCCTATGGCCACATTTATCCCCGCTCTCGCAAAACGAAGAGCAAGCCCTTGTCCCTGTGGACCGGTGCCACCAAGTATCGCCAATGTCATCTAAACATATCCTCCGCATTATCACGCAAAATATCTTGCGTTTTTGTTGAATGAAGTGGTGTCCAATTTGCACCACGGACCAAAACCAAAGGCGTTTTTGCTGCTTTTGTAATAACCAATCCTGAAGCGGCAGCTATCTCATCAGAAAAGGCTGGTTCTGTAACAAGAAGCTCCCTACCCCATCCATCTTTGGTCCCTTTTTCAGATATTCTAGTGGGAACCTTATAAAGGCCTATGGCGACATTTACTTGACCTAAACGCCAAGGTCGACCAAATGTGTCTGTAATGACAACACCAAGCGTTACCCCAAAGCGCTTCTCTAATGACTCACCTAATCGTTTTGCGCTTAAATCGGGGGCATCTGGCAGAGTGATTAATGTTCCAAAATCACTATTAGACTCGTCAACGGCCGCATTAGCTGAGATAAAACCAAGCTTATGTTCACAAATCATAGTTCCTTCATTTTGTCTCGGATGCTTAAAGGCACGTACTACCCTTTTTGACTGTGATAGTATAACTTCAACTTTTTCTGGACTCTTATTTAATTCCAAAGCATATCGATTTGCTTCTTTAGACGGTCTGACGTCTGATAACTTAATTAAGTTACCTTCAGCTTTTGAAACGACTTTATGTGCAACACATAAAATATCGTGCTCCCTAACTCCTCCATTTTTCTCCAAACACTCCCCCAATATCTTATCAAGTTTATCACCAGGTTTTATATCTGGAACTCCGGAAATTGCGGAAATTTGGACTGCATTATTCATTTGCAAACTTTCCTAATTTCAGGAACCACTGAATATGCTAGACTGAGACTATCTGAATGGTCTAAGTCAAAACTTAGACTTTCAAGCGGCATCAGAACTGGTTTCAAACCAGCAATCTTTGCTGCATTAAAATGTGCCAACGCTGAGCGAGAACCATAATGAAAATCTATGGCATTTGGTGGAGATAGCATTAATGCATTAGTACCCTGATCCACTGAAGGACAAATAGTCACAATTGCTTTGCTTTTTAAGAATTTTATCATTTCTTCCTTGTTTGGTGCCACCAAATCAGCAGGTATCACACAAAGCCTTTCATAACCATTTGCACAGGCCCACTGTGAAGCTAATTTTACAGCGTCAGATAATGTCCCAGAAATGGGTTCTGAAATAATTTGTATTTCAAACGCTTTTGCTATCGAGACAGCTTCTGGCGACCTCGTAACTACAGCAACATCAAAGCCATTCTTAAAAGCCAAAGGACTTATAAACTCTAATGTTCTAACGTATAGCAGACGAGCTAAATCTGAACGAGCCTTTATACCTAAACTATCCGCTAGTCTCGTTTTACATTCTGACAAATTTTTCATTGGAATGGTGATTAAAGTGCTCACGCTTTTGCCTCCAAGGTGTAAAAAATCTCCAGTATTTTTAGCGCCAGACGTTTTTTATCCATTGCATCTCTCATAAGTATATCTGTGCTGTACGGACTTATACCGATAGAATTAATATCTTCAAAAAAACTGCTATCTTGATCGTCTATTACTAAATGAGATATAACATCTTTATAATATTGTGCAATTCCCAATACATCTGGCCTATGACCAAGAGAAGCAAGCATCTTATCAGCTGGTCCTTTTATGACTTTTCCATTGATTAAAGGTGATACGGCTATGATTGGTACGTTCGTATTTTGAAGTACTTTTTTAAATCCAGGAATTTCTATAATTGGTGTTATACTTACTAGAGGGTTAGATGGCGCTAAAACGATTAATTCAGCATTGACGATGCTACTCTCAGCTTCAGGAGTTATTGAGGACTGTGACAACCCTTTATAATGCAGTTCCAAAACATCAGGAACGCATTTATCTCGAACAAAGTATTCCTGAAAAGTTTGCCAACCCTTTGTTGTTCTAACTCTTGTTTGAACTTTATCATCTGTTGGTAAATTTATTTTAGACGTTATTCCGAATTTTTGAGAAATCTCGCTAGTAATGTCACTTGGACGGTCGCCATTCTTGAGTCTCTCGGTTCGGTAAATATGTAAACCAAAATCTCGATCCCCTAAAAACATCCATGTTTCTTTTCCAAGTTCTTTTAAAACATCGAGTGCGCGATGACCCTCATCATTCACGCCCCACCCTTGACTCCGATTGATTTTGCTGGACAAAGTGTAAATGATAGTATCAATATCAGGCGATACCCATAATCCGTGAAATTCATCGTCATCCGCGACATTTCCGATAATGCTGAGCTCAACTTCTTTACACATGTCAAACCCCTCAGCCATTTTGGCGCCTCCCACTCCCCCAGCTATTAAAGTAACGTTGGTCATTTGACGACCTCAGGGAACATATCTAGAAATGACAGTGGGTCTTTACCTTTTCTTAAAACTAACGGAGACAATTCTTCGGGAACATGGTTTTGAAAAATTTCCAGAATTTCATAAATCGTATTGCGTCTTACTGGCACTCGATCCATTGATTTAATAACTTTGCACAATTCAAAAGCAGTTATTTCTTGACCGTGCTTAGAACCAGCGGAACGCGAAATACTCTCATTCATCAATGTGCCACCTAGGTCATTCACGCCACGTGTCAGCATTTGAACAGCACGCTCTATTCCTAACTTAGTCCAGCTGACCTGAATATTATTGATGAACCCATTCAACATAATTCGCGAAACAGCGTGCATCAAATCAACCTCCTCGGTTGTTGGCCCAGGGCGCACTTGTGATGGATTATCTTTATAAAGTGGGCTATCGCTATGAACAAAACTGAGAGGAACTAATTCTGTAAATCCACCAGTCTCGCGCTGGATTTCGCGCAAAAGAGCTATGTGGTTTGACCAATGAGTAGGTCCATCTACATGTCCATACATTATGGTTGCTGTAGTAGGAATGCCAACAGAGTGTGCTGAACGAATGATTGTAGTCCATTCTTCCGTGCTCAGTTTGTTTTGTGTAAGCTTTTTACGCACCTCCGTATCAAGAATCTCTGCTGCTGTTCCAGGCATAGAATTTAACCCACATTCTTTTAAATCAGCTATAAAATCACGATAATTCATTTTAGTTTTACGAGAGCCATACCAAATTTCAAATGGTGAGAACGCATGAATATGCATTTTAGGTAACTCAGTCTTTATTGCGAGAATGAGATCTCGATAATAAGTTCCAGGCATATTTGGATGTAACCCTCCTTGGATACAAACCTCGGTGGCACCCCGGTCCCAAGCTTCTTGCGCTCGCACGGTCACTTCTTCTAGTGAGAGCCATTCAGCGTTTTCATCCTCTTTTCGCTTTGCAAAGCCACAAAACCTACAACCCATATAACATACATTTGTAAAGTTAATATTTCTGTTTATCACAAAACTTACTCTTTCTCCATTTACTCTTGCTCGCATTGAGTCTGCGGTGGCGTAAATAGCTTTTCTATTGGCTTGCGCTTGCATGCTACTTTGTTCAAATAAAGTTGTACCGTCAGACACACTAACTTCTTTTCCTTCCAGCGCACCATGCAAAATATGACTTACCTCTTTAGTTGCATTTCCAATTACTTTCTCCAATTCCTTAGTAGGCAAGCAATCTTCAATATTCTTAAAACTGTTCATTCCGCAGCTTCCAATGTCTGATCCAAAGCAAGACCATCCCCTCTTGACATGGCCGATATTCTGTTAACCAAATTTGAGTCTAAATAAGTTCTATGTTCTCGGATAAATCTGGGATAAACGGTCAATCTCTCTTTTAGTTCAAAATCTGCTCGAGCGCTGTTATCCTTTAGTTTGAGTATTTCTGGCCATTCATGTTGTGGATTAATAAAATCTATGGTTATAGGGCTAATTCCACCCCAGTCATTAATACCCGCTCGCAAATAGTCTATGTGTCTTTCATGAAGATTAGGAGGCGCTTGTAGACTTATCTCTGGGTCAAGAATTATTCTTGCAACTGCTATTGTCCGCAACATTTCCTCAAGAGTAGGCTCGCTATGCTCTGCCATATTTATATCAGGTTTACGCTGAAAGTTTTGAATAATTACCTCTTGAATATGCCCATATTTTTGATTTAATGAATTTATCATTTCTAAAGCTTCAAGTCGTTCCGACCAAGTTTCTCCAATACCGATTAACAGCCCTGTAGTAAAAGGTACTTTTTTCTCCCCAGTCCTTTTGATCGTTCTAATTCGGAGTAAAGGACTTTTGTCAGGACACGCAAAATGAGGCATTCCTTTTTTTGTAAGACGCCTTGAAATTGTCTCTAACATCATCCCCATTGAAGCACTGTAAGGTTTGAGCTTATCAATCTCATAATCAGATAGCGTTCCTGCATTTACATGAGGCAGGAGCGACGTCTCAGATATTACTAGCTGACACATGTCAGCCAAATAATCAGTCATATGCTTATAACCAAGAAAATTAAGGGAATCTTTTGCCTCCTGGTAACGAAGCTCTGGTTTTTCTCCAAGGCTAAATAGTAATTCCTTACATCCCTTTTCTTGTCCCTTTTCTGCTTCTTTCAAGACTTGCTCCGGTGTCATAATTCGAGCACCAGGGTCAGAAGGATGTTTTACGAAGGTGCAGTAACCACAAGTATCCCGACACATATTTGTTAACGGCACAAAAACCTTTCTTGAATATGTGATTGTTTTGCCCCAATGCTTATCGCGAATAGATGAGGCTGCAGCCAAGACTTCATCCAACGGCGAGAATTGCAATTCATTGTAAAAGGGGTTCATAAATCACCTCGCAAATAAAGCAAAAGGCTAGCAAACCTTACTTTGGGTGTCTAACGTTTTTAGTAAAAT
>CACGLE010000037.1 GCA_902573725.1 uncultured SAR116 cluster alpha proteobacterium | reverse complement strand
CATTTCCAATTTATTGCAAGGTTCATGGGTACAGATATCATTTCTTGACCTCAAAAAAATGAGAATGTAAACTCTCCTGTTACAGGAGAGGCAAGCAAAAAATGAATATAGGACAAGCAGCGAAATTATCTGGCTTAACGGTAAAGACAATAAGATATTACAGCGATATTGGTTTAATTAAGCCGGAAGTGAATGTAAGAAATGGTTACAGAGACTTCTCAAAGGCTGACCTTGCTAAACTTCAATTCATAGGTAAGGCTAGAAAATTTGATTTCAGCTTAGATGAATGCAGAGAGTTGTTAGCATTATATGAAAACTCGGAACGGTCTAGTAGAGAGGTAAAGTTTTTGACATTAGAAAAGATTGCAGAAATTGATGTAAGGTTAAAGGAGCTTGAAGGGTTAAAAGACCAATTAAATACATTAGCTTCTGCCTGCCACGGGGACGATAGACCCAACTGTCCCATTTTAGACGCATTAACCAGCAAATAAAAATTTTGTTCAAATGGTGATATAAATGGAGACGAATTTCAAAAATGTTTATATACATGGTTTAATTTACATCTTTCTAGGATGTTATGCGATCTTCAAAACATACCTGTTGAAACCTATAAGTGATAAGCTAACCTATTGATATTAATAAAGGGACACTTGAGTTGGCGAAGGACTTAGGTTACGAACGGCTTTTCAGGACGCACCATTATCCATCGATAGCACCTCGAAACCTGCGTTAACCGATTGTTTTTCCCTACTTTTCACTTGACAGTGGGTGTGTTTTCCATTTGAATATACTCTTTTCTGCGACGCCTCCAATTCCTCTACATGCATTAGCTGCGCTAATGGCAATGTTACTAGGAGGGGTGCAGCTTTATCTCTCTAAAGGCACACCTCTACATAAATAAATAGGAAGAATTTGGATTGGATTGATGACTGTTGTTAGCCTATCCTCGTTCTTTATTTATGAACTTAAAATTTGGGGAAATTATGGTCCAATACATCTGCTGAGTATTTGGGTTTTGATTTCCTTAATAGGCGGTATTTATTTTGCCAAAATAGGTAAAATTCAGTGGCACAAATGGACAATGACATTAATTTACTTCTTAGCTCTAATACTGATAGGTATATTCACCTTACTTCCTGAAAGGTTAATGGATAAGATACTATTCAACTTATTATGACCCGCTCCAATAGAAGAAACAAAGCCATTAGGATGCTAATTACAGGTTTATAAGGAGTTACAATAAACGGGCATGCAGGTACTTGAAGGAATTTTAAGTGGCATATGCGTTAACAGAGTTGACTGATTGAGTAAAAGCGGCAAGATTGAAGAAAATGAGTATCAACTAAATAGAAGTTCGGGATGTTACGAATGAAGGCATTGCATTTAATATGTAGACTTAATCCAGAAACAAATAGAGGCTTTGGTATTGATGCTTATGACAAAAAAGACCCACCTAGTTGGGTAAGAAATGATGCCAAAAATATATTTACTTCAGGATTTTGGGTTTGCGGAACTTCAGAAGCGACAGAGCTAGTCGGAGGCAGATTACACCTTCATGAAAACAAAGCAGAGAAATCTTGGCTAAGTGGCAAGGTAATTGACGTTCTACTTATAAATATGGACTTTCCAGGTAGATGGTTTGTTGATGAACGAGATGAATCTAATGATTGGCAACCTGCGAAAATAAGAAACAGGATTGTCTTCAAGGTTGAGGTTACTGCATCTACAAGGGTGCCAACTGCTTGGAGAGGGGCAAAACACAAACTGGCTTTTTCCAGTGGTGTTATAGACGAATAAAATTGCTCGTCTTCTTAAAAAAATCCTTTAAGTGACTCTTAAAACATCATTAATGGTAATAAAAGCTCTGTAAGCACTTAGTATATTCTGCCACCAGCCTCCAAAGAAGCGTCCACCTTCATCAAAGGTGAAATTGGGCAAATCAGGCCGACCTCATTTGACGGAAGAGATTGGAATGATTTAACGTTTAATGAACAAGTATACGGTGCGCCAGAATACAGTCTGTGGAACAGGAACATCTTATGATTAGATTTGCTTTGTTTTTGCTAATTTCACTTGCTATAAGTTCACAAGTTGCTGCTGGGGTTAAAAACGAAAAAGAGTCATTAAATATTTTTGTTCCAGATGACGTTTTTGAAATCTTTCAGAATGCATCACCAACGATAAAAGCCAAGCATTGCAGTGCTTTCAATGAGCATCCATATCAAGAAATTGTGAGACTTTCTCAAAACCCTCCGAAACGGATATTTGGTTACAACAGTAGAATGGATAACCGTAAAGAAGTAGAGGGCGCCATTCAAACGGAAGAGTTTGTTTTGAAAATGTCGGAAGCCTATACGGATTCTTGGGTCAGTGGCTCCAACGAAAAGAGGCAAAAAGCACTTGATGCTATCTACGCTTGGGCCAACGCTGATGCTCTTACCCAAACCAAACCGTGCGCTAAGAATGGCAGGCTGTTGGAAAGCTGCACAGAATGGACGCAAAACGATGGTCAGGACCTATCAGACAAAAAAGACCACTCAACAACACAAATCCATATGATGCATATTGCCTATGGCTATTACCTGACCCTTGCAGATTTTAACAGTGATGACCCCAAGCACCTAGTCATTCAAAACTGGATTAAAACCTTCTTTAAGTGGAATAAAAAACCGGGTGGGGTCTACATAGGGCTTGATTTGGGATATCATTGGCCCGCTGTTTTACAAAGCACGATAGAGAATGTATCTGGATTTTCAGAACGCCATCCGAAAAAGCTGCTTACAAAAGCGGTGCAAGAATTGGACAAATTAGTCTTGGAAGATGGTTCTATAAAAGACAGGACCACACGAGGTAACAAAGCGTTATGGTATCATCACACAGGATTGATTGAGACGATAGTTACATTGGAGATGGCTCGTAAATATGGCGTCAAAATTCCAGAATCTCTTGAACAGCGACTTGAAGGGGCTGGTGAGATATTCATCCGTGGATTTGAAGACCATAGTTATATGGATAAGTGGGCCAGTAAGGCACATAATAGCGTATTTACGCTGGGGAAACAGGATTTTAGAGACAATCTCAAACTACCCAATGGTAATGCTTGGCTTTATATTTTTTCATACAGATACCCGAATACAGAGTTTACAGAGAAACTTGATAGAATACTGAGCCAATATCCCAGAAATGGTCGCTATGATGGGTATGTTGGGTTTGGTTTGGGATGCATCTATGCCACTGCAAAGGAAGCAAAAGGCTAATCCAATAAGCTTACATTCAATGACATACAGATTAAGTTGAGGGGAGAATGGTGCTGGCAGAGAGACTCGAACTCCCAACCGCCCGATTACAAATCGGGTGCTCTACCAATTGAGCCATGCCAGCGGTATTCTCATTTCAAAACGTTTACGCACAATACCACACAAACGCAAATAAAAAATAGCTATTTTTAGCTGTAATTTATTAAAAAATATGAGTTAATTTACCAATTTTTATTAATTACTAATTTGCGTAGCGTAAAGAGCAATTGCAGAAGCGACGGAAACATTTAATGATTCCATTTCATTTTGCATTGGTATTTTTACCACATGATCGCATGCTTCTTTAGTTAATCGACGCATTCCGGAATTTTCTGAACCCAGGATTATTGCCAGCTTTGGCTCAAATGAAAATCGATTTAAGTTATTGCTACCAGATGCATCCAAACCGATACAGCAAATTGAGTTTGATTTTAATGTTTCTATGGTTCTTTTCAGATTTGTGACTTTAATTACAGGAATATCCTCTAAAGCACCTGCGGCAGCGCGCGCCAAATTTCCATTCTCTGCAGGTGCGTTATGTTTAGAAATAATAACAGCATCGCAACCAAAAGCCTTTGCAGATCTAATAATCGCACCTATATTTCTTGAGTCAGTTATTTGATCCAGCACCACTAGTCGCAAATGCTTTGTAGCAAACAAAATGTCTGTTAAATCAGTAATCTCAAGTGGTTTAACTTCAATCATTAGTTGTTGATGTACTCTCTTCTCAGAAGAATCAGGTGATAAACTAAACTTTTCTACATCTAAAATCATTAGTTTCAATGAGTCTGTTTCTGTTTTACAGGTTGCATTTTGGATGAGATTTAAAGCCATTTCTTTTGTTTTTGTGGAGGCATAAAATGTTCTTACAACACGATTTGGGTTTGAAAGGGCAGCTGTTACTGCATGATATCCCCAGATAAAATAATATCCATTTTTAGCGGTTAGCGGACGATTTTGTGATAGAGAATGCGCATTTTTTGAAAATGTATTTTTTTCAATAACTTTTTTTTTGTTCTTTTTATTAATATCAAAACCTAATTGTTTCTTTTTTAAATTTTTTTGTCGCATCATTGACTTCTTTGTTGACAAATCGTCTAAGCTTTTTTAATTCGCAGAATTAATTGATTTTCGCAAGTAAATCTTTAAGTTATAGAAAGTTGATTAAGGTGGGGTGGCCGAGTGGTTAAAGGCAGCAGACTGTAAATCTGCCCGCGTAGCGTACGTAGGTTCGAATCCTACCCCCACCACCAATAAAAAAAATTATTTTGATCATTAAGAGAGTTTTATACATAACAATAGAGGCAAATACTCATGTCCAAGGAAAAATTTGACCGTTCAAAACCACATTTAAACATAGGCACGATTGGCCATGTTGATCATGGTAAGACTACTTTGACAGCGGCTATTACAAAGGTAATGGCAGAGCAGGGTGGTGGAGAATTTCAGGCATATGATCAGATTGACAAAGCTCCAGAGGAGCGTGCGCGTGGTATTACTATTTCTACGGCGCACGTTGAGTATGAGACAGAAAATCGTCACTATGCTCACGTAGACTGTCCTGGTCACGCTGATTATGTTAAAAATATGATAACTGGTGCAGCACAGATGGATGGAGCGATACTAGTTGTGTCAGCAGCAGACGGCCCGATGCCGCAGACACGTGAGCACATATTATTAGCAAGACAAGTAGGTGTTCCAGCACTATGTGTGTTTATGAATAAAGTGGATCAGGTTGATGATGAAGAACTATTAGAGCTTGTTGAAATGGAAATACGAGAATTGTTGAGTTCTTATGATTTTCCAGGAGATGATATTCCGATTGTGAAAGGTTCAGCGCTTGTTGCATTAGAAGGTGGCAGTGAAGAGATTGGCCGCAATGCAATATTGGAGTTAATGAAAGAGGTTGATGCATATATACCGCAGCCAGATCGTCCAAAGGATCAGGCATTTTTAATGCCAATTGAAGATGTTTTTTCAATATCTGGTCGTGGAACAGTTGTAACAGGCAGGATTGAGCGTGGTATTTTGAATGTGGGCGAAGAGATTGAAATTATTGGTCTTAAAGATACTACAAAGACAACCTGTACTGGCGTTGAGATGTTCCGCAAGCTGTTAGATCAAGGTGAGGCAGGTGACAACGTAGGAGTACTGCTAAGAGGTACTAAGCGAGAAGAAGTTGAGCGCGGCCAGGTATTAGCTAAGCCAGGCAGTATTACACCTCATACAACATTTAAATGTGAGGCATATGTGCTAAATAAGGATGAGGGAGGGCGCCATACACCATTTTTCTCAAATTATCGTCCTCAGTTCTATTTTCGTACCACGGATGTAACTGGTTCAGTCGAACTTCCATCAGGTACAGAAATGGTGATGCCAGGAGACAATGTTGCGATGACGGTAACGCTAATAGCGCCAATTGCAATGGATGAAGGTCTTCGTTTTGCTATTCGAGAAGGTGGTCGTACGGTTGGCGCTGGAGTTGTATCGTCTATCGTTAAGTAAATGAGTTGTGAGAGAGGTAATTTGCCTCTCTTTAACGTTTTTTGTATCTGAGTTATAGGAGTGTAGCTCAATTGGTAGAGCACCGGTCTCCAAAACCGGGGGCTGGGGGTTCGAGCCCCTCCACTCCTGCCATTTAATTGGTCTTTGCATATGTGAAATTGACCAACCAATTACTAAAAAGTATATTTTCTATTTTATAATTAATTAAAATTTGAAATATAGAACTTTTTATTGAATTTCATCGATAAATATTTTGAAACTGACTGGTTTTTTGGTGCTAAGTTCTCTGTCTCTAGGATCGTGGCTCACAATTAAAACTGGTATATTTAGATTTTTTATTTCTTCCAGAACATAAATTACCATGCTTTCTCGAATATCGTCATCAAGATTTGAAAATGGTTCGTCAAGGAGTAGCATGGAAGGTTTGGAAAGCAGGGTTCTAATCAATGCAATTCTTGCCTGCTGCCCTGAAGAAAGAGTAAGTGGATCTTTTTTTTCTATCCCTGGGAGCTTTGCCCTAATCAGACTTTTTTCAATTAGATTCTTTCTTTTTTTTCCTCGAAGTGATGAGGTAATTCCAATGCCGACATTCTCTTCTACAGTTAAATGTGGGAACAACAATGGTTCGGAAAACAAAATTCCAATTTGTCGTTTCTCTGCAGGTAAAAATGAGATATCTTTTTCATTTAGAAAAATTCTTCCTTCTGAGACCATCTCTGCATCTGGTATGCCTGCTATCCATTTAAGAAATGAGGTCTTTCCAGTACCACTTTTAGATTGTAACAAACATATTTCACCATTCTTAATTGTAAGATTGAAAGGGTGAAATAATGGTTTCCCAGAAAATGATAAACTTACATTTTGTGCTTTAAACATGCTTGATTTTTTTGCTTTCTGCTAAAACCAGTTATCAATTTTATTTTCAAAATTTAAAATTGGTGGCAGTAATTCCTTATGTAAAGTAAAATCATAAAAGTGAAGTAATCTCATCAATTTTTACATATAAAATTCTTTTTTATTTGGGGAAAGAAATTGAATGGTCAACATCTTTTATAAAAAATCAAAACGCAGTTTTGCAAAATCATTTCTTTTTATATTTTTTTTAAAATCTTTAATTTATCCAGTTTTTGCATCAGAAAATAGTTCTTTTGAACAAATAATCATGAGAGAAATTTCGAGGGATGTTTCATTTAATGCTTGGGGCGGATCTCCTGCAACAAATAAATATATACAATGGGTTGCGGGGAGGGTTAAAGAAAAATATGGAATCATTCTTAGACATGTAAAATTGACTAACACTTCGCAAGCTGTCTCAAGGATTCTCGCAGAAAAAATAGCTGGTAAGACAGAAAAAGGGTCGGTGGATTTACTTTGGATTAATGGCGAGAATTTTTCTAGAATGAAAGGAACAGGGTTGCTACAAACTAATGGCTGGGCGAATGAATTGCCAGCATTTCGTTATGTAAACCCGGAAAAAATGCCGGATACAGTATTTGATTTTGGGATACCAACAGATGGTCTTGAATCCCCCTGGGGCAGAGCTCAATTTGTTTTTGGTTATAATAGTAAAAAGATAAAAGCACCTCCCAGGTCTGCTAGTGAATTAGAAGCCTGGATTAAAATGAATCCTGGTAAATTTACTTACCCCCAACCTCCTGATTTTATAGGAACTAGTTTTTTAAAACAATTATTGATACAACTCGTTGACGATAAGGATGCATTATATCAGTCTTCCTCTAAAAGCGATACTACTCATTTGCTCAAGCCACTTTGGGAATGGCTAAATGAAACACATCCTTTTATGTGGAGAAACGGTGCCATATTCCCTTCAGGTAGTTCACACTTGCTTCGCTTACTCGGTGATGGGGAAATAGATATCGCAATGTCTTTTAATCCGGCTGAGTTTGCTTATGCTGTTGAACAAGAGATTTTGTCAAAGGAGGTAAAAAGCTTTATTTTCGATGAGGGTTCCTTAGCAAACGTGCACTTTGTAACCATTCCATTCAATGCAACTTCACCCGATGCAGCAAAAATAGTAGCAAATTTTTTGCTTTCTCCAGAGGCACAAGTGCGAAAAGCCAACATAAAATTCTGGGGTGATCCAACGGTTTTAGATATCAATAAGTTGCCGGAGGAATTTAAAATGAATTTTAGACAACTCCCAGTTCATCAATCTATGCTCTCCCCCGAGGAATTACAAAACATTGTCCCAGAACCACATCCAAGTTGGGTTGAAGTTATAGAGGAGGAGTGGCAGAAAAATTATGCAACCGGAGGTAAGAAATAGCATTCACCTTTTTAACAACTGTTTGGTTTTTCTGAATAATGGTTAAGAATTTTATCGCTATCACTTTTGTTATTTTGCCAGTAATGGCTGGATTGCTAGGTATATTTTTTCCAGCTTTTGGGTGGTTTCCAATTTATGGAAAATCACAATTTACAATAGAATTAATTTTACAGTTTTTACAACAACCAGGCATCTTAAAATCTATACTTCTTAGTATTTTTATAGCTGTTTTTTCTACGTTTATTTCTTATTGGCTGTGTATATTTTCACTAATTTTTAGTCAAAAAATAAATTTGCATACTACATTAAAAAACATCATTTTACCATTGATATCCATTCCTCACATAACCGTTGCAATCGGCATCTTATTTTTGATTCAACCAAGTGGATGGATTTCTAGGATTATTTCCCCTTGGTTTACTGGTTGGCACAATCCTCCCAATTTAAATATTGCTCCTGATTTGTATGGGATTTCTTTGATAATAGGCCTGGTAGTAAAAGAATTACCATTTTTATTATTAATCGGTTTTGCAATAATTACACAAGTTAATTTGAAACATTACCGACAACAAATATCATCCTTAGGTTATGGTCTAATATCTGGCTGGTTTCATGTAATACATCCTGTAGTGGCCCAGCGTATGAGATTATCGGTGTTAATTGTTCTATGTTTTGCTGTTTCTGTTGTTGATATGGCATTAATTCTTGCCCCATCTACCCCTGCACCCTTAGCAGTAAAAATTTTTAATTGGTATCAGTCACCCTACATTAAAAGTCAGTTTTTAGCCGCATCAGGCGCAGTCTATTTATTACTCATCACAATATTTTGTTGTGCGTTCTGGGTCTTTTGTGGAAAGGTTTTCGGATTTATTTTTCGTATTCTTAGCTATATGGGATGCCGGCTTATCATCGGCAGTTTTGTAACCAAAATTTTCTTCGCTTTAATAATTAGCATTGTAATACTTTTTTTAACGCTTGGAATTTTTTCGACAGTATCAGCAGGTGTTTGGGCTTTCGTTGTTGTTTGGCAATACCCTGACTTTCTTCCTAGGAAATGGGGATTAAGTAGTTGGGAATTGAATTTTGAAGTATACATTCAACCGCTCCTCAATACTTTATTAATCGGGATAATATCTTCAATATTAGCCCTGATATCTGCAGTTATTTGGCTTGAGCAGGAGTCTGGGTTGAAAACTAAATATCTTGAAATGGCAATGTATTTGCCCCTGTTGTTTCCTCAAACAGGTTTCCTTTTTGGAATGCAGGTTTTATTAATTTCACTTAAGCTTGACGGATTATACGTGACTTTAATATGGGCGCATTATTTGTTTGTTTTCCCGTATATTCTGCTCTCTTTATCATCAACGTGGAGAAGGTGGGATGTTCGTTATGAAATGTTGGGCGCAAGTTTTGGATTTGGTAAATTAAAAAGATTATTTCGCATTAAAATACCTCTATTATTATTACCTATTGTCGCCTCGTTCACAATAGGTTTCTCCGTAAGTTCTGCTTTATATTTACCAACAATATTTGCTGGTAACGGCAGTTTTGTTACCTTAACAACAGAGGCCGTTGCTTTAGCGACTGGCGGTAGTAGACAGGCGGCAGGCATAGCAGCTCTTTTGCAGATGAGTTTACCTCTATCTATTTTTTTAATAGCGGGTCTTTATATCAAGGTTAAGGCAAAGAACCTTAGTTATTTTAAAATTTAGTAAGCTCGGTAAGACATGAAATATTTTTTGTTTTTTATACAAAACTGCTAAGGCTTGTGTTGAATAAACAAAGCCAAAAAAATTTATTTAGATAATTTTTTTAACTTGCAATTTAAGGGAATAAATGTTAAATGGCGACTTGATAAAATAAACATCGGTAAAATTGTTATTTTTTGACATAGTGTCTTTCCATTTGTCATTAAATCTTTTTTATGTTCAGACTCTGTTTTGTTGGTACTTTGATTTATGGCAAAAACTTCCCCTGCACAGTTTGTCCGACAGGTAAGGCAAGAAATCACTAGGATATCTTGGGCTAATAGACGTGAGACGGGTTTGGCTACTATCACAGTTTTCGCAATGGCAACAATTGCAGCGATTTTCTTTTTATTGATTGATGCAATATTATCAAATGTTGTCCAATTTTTGCTTAACTTCGGTTATTGATTGTTCAAGTTAAGGAAGAGGATTGTTAAAAAATGGGAAAGCGCTGGTATGTTGTTCATGTTTTTTCTGGGTTTGAGAAAAAGATGAAACAAGCAATTTTAGAACAAGCGGTGAATAATAGTCTTGATGACATGATAGAGGAAGTTCTTGTGCCCACTGAAGAATACGTTGAAATGCGGAGAGGAGCGAAGGTACAGGCGGAACGAAAATTTTTTCCAGGATATATTTTAGTAAAAATGGAACTAACTGATGCCACATGGTCTTTGGTTCAGTCTCAACCCAGAGTAACTGGTTTTCTGGGAGGTAAAGGTAAACCAGTCCCGATTACAAATTCGGAAGCCGAAAGGTTGCTTCGTCAAATGGATGA
>CACGLE010000036.1 GCA_902573725.1 uncultured SAR116 cluster alpha proteobacterium | reverse complement strand
GGAATTATGACCTCAATAATGCTTGAAACCATGATTTTAATTAGACAAATGGCATTGAAAGTAGCTTTTAAAACAGCGATAGGAATGTCACTCATTTCGATGATTGCCATGGAGGCTGCAATGAACATAACCGATGTTATACTCACTGGCGGCGCTATTTTAAAATGGTGGGTTATACCAATAATGCTAATTGCAGGATTTATTGCTCCTCTACCCTACAATTATTGGCGTTTAAAAGCTCTGGGAAAAGGATGCCATTAGAGGAATTGTTAATAAAAAATGTTCAAAGGCATCAAGCATATCTCATTGATAGTGGTAATTTTTTTGTTCTTAGGAATAGGAATATATTATACACAATTTTCTACTAGTGAAATTGTGAGAAATATATCATTAAAACCAAACGACACTCCAACTATTAACCTTGGAGGGTCTGTCTATGCCAAAAATTGTGCCTCGTGTCATGGTGCTAATTTAGAGGGGCAAATCAATTGGCGTCAAAGAGACTCAAATGGATACTTGCCCGCACCTCCTCATGATGAGTCTGGACATACTTGGCACCATTCAGATCAATATCTCTTTGTAATGACGAAATATGGGATTGAAGAAATGATTGGCAAAAGGTATCCAAATAATATGCCTGCCTACAAAGACGTGCTGACGGATAATGAGATAATTGCAGTTCTATCATATATAAAAAGCACATGGCCAGAGCATATTAAAAAACAGCATGATTTGCTTAATTCACGCTAATTTTTTTAATTTTTGCTTCAGTCATTAAGTTAAAAGAGATTCTGATAGTTTTTAAAAACTCGTGAAAAATAAAAAAATTCAACTTTACTTATATTAAAATATATTAACCGTTTTTAAATTTATAAAAAATGATTTAAAATTGATGTGTCTAGGCATAAACATTTTTCTAACGTAAAATATGGCATATTTTTTGCAAATATATATTGGAGGTGGGGGAGTTCTGCTCCTTACTTACAGAAAACATATTGAACCAAGCGGTTGCAGATAAGCCCACCTCATCCTCCTATCCCCTATAAAATAAGCAATTTACTATAAACAAAAGGTGTGGCAATAAACTCCAAGACAAAAATGTGATAGAATTAGTAAGCTAGATTTTCTATTTATTCAGATAAATCTGCCAAGCGTGCTAGTTTTTAAAATAGCTTCAGGCCACTTAATAAAGAAGAAATAATTCACGGTGCAGCTACCAAAAGACAAAAATTTGACTGATACTTACCCAAACATCTTGTGTATTGGAAACGCCATAACAGACGTAGTATCATCATCAACTGAACAATTTATATCAAATAATGGAATGATCAAAAATGCAATGAACCTGATCGATCATAATCGTTCAGAAGAAATAGATAAATTAATAAATAATGCCACAATAGTCGCAGGCGGATCTGCTGCCAACACTGCTGCGTGCTTGTCAAAATTTAATTGTTCATCAAACTTCATTGGAAGAGTTGGTAGTGACGAATATGGTGTAAATTATCGAAATAATCTAAAAAAACAGCTTGTAAAAACCCATTTAATAAATGACTTAGAATATCCAACTGCACGCTCATATATATTTGTAACCCCTGATAAAGAAAGAACTATGAATACTCACTTGGGTGCATCTATTAATTTACAACCAAACGACATACCTGAGTTTCTTATTCGATCTGCTGATATAATATATGTGGAAGGTTATCTTTATGACGCGCCAGAGGGTCCAAAATGCTGGGAAAAAATTGGAAATTCTGCAAAAAAATTTGGAACAAAAGTAGCAATATCACTTTCTGATAGCTGGTGCGTAGACAGACATAGAAACAAACTATCAAATTTTATAAAAAAATATGCCGATATTGTGATATGCAATAAAGATGAGCTAATGTTGATGTTTGGTGGCTCATTCGATTATGCAATCGAACAACTAAAAAACATAGTGGAAGCTGGCTCAGTAACGGATGGAGCTAATGGTGCCATTGCATTTTCTAAGAATGAAACAAAAAATATCGAAGCTCTAAATACATCAGATATTGTGGATACAACAGGGGCAGGTGATTTCTATGCTGCTGGCTATATTTTTGGTCAACTTATCACCTCAAATTTGGATGTGTCTTTAGAGCTAGGAAGCATGCTTGCTGCTAATGCAATCAAACAAATAGGAGCATCTCCAACTGATGATGTTGCGAATGAAATTTTTAAAAAATATCCTCAATTCGCCAGGTAGTAACTATTACTCAAGATAACACAGAATTTTGATTACGTGAAATATTACTTTATTTGGTAAAAATTCTAGTTAAATATATTCACTGATTTACTTTTACTAAAAACTCTTTTGATATTTGATTAGCCGTTTCTGAGGGTGTAATAAAAATTTAAATAATCACCATTTTTTAATAAATAAGGTAACATCAATTACAAAAATAGCAAATTCATTACCATATTTTATGATTGTCTCTGGTGCATTAATAATAGCGTCAAATCACGTGCTGGCACGATACTTAGATGGAGCAATCCCGCCTATGGGATTCGTATTCTGGCGCATGGTAACAGGAGCAATATTCCTGCTACCTTTTACTGTTTACGGTTTACTGAAAAACCGTGAATTTATTCTTAAACATTGGAAATTATTTTTACTGATGGGTGCCTTATTTGTACCATTGGGTAATGGCCTCATATATGTTTCATATCTTTATACCACGGCAATAAATGGAGGTGTCGTCTCAGCTTCTCAACCTGCATTAACGGTACTTTTATCATGGTTATTATTTAATGAATTTATTAACTGGAAACAAAGTATTGGTATTTTAATCGCCGGCATAGGTGTGCTTTCCATCATAACAAACGGGGAGCTATCAACACTCGCTGGCCTTCAATTTAATATCGGTGATTTAGTGATGCTAGCCGCAGTAATTTTTGGGGCCTTATATAACGTGCTCATTCGCAAGGTACCAAGGGAAATTCCGGTATCCCAGCTTTTAATTATAGTTCTTTGTACTGGGAGCCTGATAACCTTACCCCTTTACATACTAGAGACCATTTATTTTGCACCAGTCACAATCACACCCTTAAATATTTTTTCAATTATATGGGTTGGAGTTGCTGTAACCACAATTGCTGTTGGCATGATTAGCTTTTCTATAAGGAAAATAGGTGCTAATAAGGCAAGCATATCAAATTATATGCGGGCACTATTCACTGCATTATTAGCAGTTTTGATATTAGATGAAAATTTTGAGTTTTATCATGTGTTTGCTATAATTTTTGTGATAAGTGGCGTTTTCCTTATGACCTTAGGAACAGCTGCAGGGAATGATAATCGAGTAAAGCAACAATAGGGCCTCTAAATTTTTTAAACTTATCTACTCCAAATCAATTTTCTAATAAAATTTAAACTGTGAATAATAATTAAAAATCACCCGATGAGAAAAAATTGAATAACTTTAAAGGTAGTGTCTTCATGACACTTGCAATGCTTGCTTTCACTGTGGAGGATTTTTTTCTCAAAAAAGCTACAAAGGTTGCGCCATTGGGGGAAATACTGATTATTTGCGGCCTTCTTGGATTTATTTTCTTTTTAGGATGTTCTTTTATTTCAAAACAAAAAATGGTTTATGAAGAGGCTTTAAAGCCTATTCTTTTAGTTCGTTCATTATTTGAAATTGGTGGAAGAATATTTTATGCAATAGCGATAGCTTTGATGCCTATATCAAACGCCTCTGCTATATTGCAAGCCACACCGCTTGTAGTTGTTTTAGGAGCCGTAATTTTTTTAAATGAAAAAGTAGGCTGGCGAAGGTGGAGCGCAATCATTTTTGGTTTTTTTGGAGTATTACTTGTAATACAACCTGGAACCGAGGGCTTTAGTATATTTTCTATTTTCGCAATATTAGGCATGATTGGCTTTGCTGGAAGGGATTTAGCTACGAGAATGAGTCCTACGAATATGTCTAATTTTCAACTTGGTAGTTTTGGATTCTTGATGGTTTTTATCGCAGGGGTATTAATAACCATTTTTAACCTATTTATTTTCCCATCAAAATCAGTTTGGGTAACTATTTCAGTTGAAGACTGGTGGATTATATTAGCCAACGGTTTAGCAGGCATCTTAGCCTATCAATGCCTAACTATAGCGATGCGAAATGGGGATGTATCCTTCGTAACTCCTTTCAGATACGTGCGTGTACTCTTTGCTTTATTTTTTGGAATAATACTTCTGGGTGAAGAACCAAATAATATAGTTTTATGTGGAAGTCTAATCGTAGTATTATCGGGTATTTATATTATTTTGAGACGAAAAAAAGTTGAAAATGATAAAATATAAATTAAGACGCTCATAAAACACTATGAAATTTAGGTTTCAAATTTTTAACTTGAAAGATTCAAAATTCAGTAAATAGAATTTACTTTGAATGAAAAGTTCTGATTAATTTTTTGTTTAAGGTAAAACATCTACATTTTTGTCTTTACCCTCCCCTTACAGGAGACATTAATAATTTTCTTATAAACATATTTATGGAAATGGCGCTCTTTATAAGATGAGTTCTCTCATTTTTTTGAAAACTTTGGAATGTCGGAAATTTCATCTATTTAACGGTTAAAAACTTTTTAATAAAGCATATTTAGACGATTTATTAAGTATTAAGGAAATTAAAGTGAAACAAGTAATCATAATATTTTTGCTGATTTTTATCAATTCAGCAGCCTTTTCTCATTCTCAATTAACTGAAATTTTACCCGCGGATAATGTTACCTATAACGAGGTTCCTCCTCAAATAGAGATGAAATTCAAATCTGAAGTTAAATTAGTTAAAATTGATTTGATTAGAGTTGATATTAAAGAGAAAATTAAATTGGATTCAAGTTTACTGAAAAATAAGTCTAATAATTATTCTATACCAATGCCTAAATTGGATGCAGGGATATATAGGTTTGAATGGCGTGCATTAAGCCCGGACGGACACATCATAAAAGGTAAGTCTGATTTTGAAGTAAAATGACATGTTTTTTGATATTTGGACAATCATAAATCCAGTTATAAGAACGCTAGTCTATTTAACCGTTCTAACAACTATAGGCACCGTTCTTTTTCAATTTCATTTCAATAACTTTTTTGACAAAGAACTTTCTAATTATTGCAAGGTTCTTATAAAAAAAATGTCTGTATTTGGTTTGTTTACCAGTCTAGTTGTTTTCTTATCAGTGGCTGGAAACTTAGGCGGTGACCTATACAGTACAACTGATTTGTCCTTGTTAATATTAGCTTTTGAGACTTTATCAGGAAAATCTGCCATTCTATTATTTACAGGCTTTTTCGTTATAATCATCTCCCTCTTCATCAACAGCACTTTTTCAAGCTTAACTAAATTCCTAGGTATTATTTTAATTCTTTGGTCTTTTGTTATAGTTGGTCATTCAACTTTAAAGGGACTTTCGACACAAACCCTAATTGTAATACATATATTTTGTATTTCATTTTGGTTAGGTTCATTTCTACCACTTCGATTTATGTGTATGAATAAAAACTCAAAAAATTTAAGTGTGATTTCCGAAAAATTTGGCGAATATGCAATCTTTTATATTAGCAGCTTGTTAGTAACTGGACTTATTTTTTCATATATATTGGTAGGCGGAATTAATGCCTTAATATCAACGAATTACGGAATTTTTTTACTGGTCAAATTATTTTCTGTATCGACCATTTTATTTTTGGGTGCTTTAAATAAATTCAGATTAGTCCCTCACCTAAGAGTAGACTATGATAAGGGAACAGCAAGACTTAAAAACTCAATTCAAATTGAAATTATGATTACGTTGATCATTTTATTTTTGACTAGTATTCTTACAACTTCTCTTGCAACTCCTATGGGAATATAGAACTGAGTTAAATAGTTATCATTCTATTTTGTGGAGTAAATTTTGTCATATTTTGGTCATTACAGTTTTGGGAAGACATATTAGAAATTTAAAATAGATGCTAATTTTTAAATTCTTTTCTTTTAATTCTTAAGTGAAAAAATAAAAATGATGCCTTTTTTAGCACCCCTCCTTTTTTGTAAAAATTTTATTGATCAGGCTATTAATTTTTTATGTAACATTATAAAAATTGAATAAAGCCAAGAAATTAAAAAAGGAAAATTTTTGATTTATTTTCACAAGATACTACCGCTAATAGTTTCCCCTCTAATATTAATTATTTTTATATTATTGCTAAGTATATTTTTGAGAAAGTCTAAGTTAATTATTTTGAGCATTTTTTTAATTTGCGTTTGTTCTTTAAAAATAACATCTCATTTAATTTGGCTTTCTCTTGAAAGCTCAAACCCACCCAAGCAATTAAATGAAATCGAAAATTATGACGCTGTAGTTGTATTAAGTGGAATGTTGACAACAAATAAGATTCACGGTGTGGATTTCGTTGAATGGGGTGACCCAGATAGATTTTTTGCTGGTTTGAGAATCTTAAAGTCTAATAAAGCAAAAAAAATCATTTTTACTAGAGGCCTCCTACCCTGGTCTAAATCTCACCCTGAGGGTGAGATACTAAAAAGAAAAGCTATTGAATTAGGAATTCCAGAAAATAAAATAATTCTGACAAAAATAGCAGCCAACACATTTGAAGAAGCTGAAGCAATTAAGGAATTATTGACCGTGGATAATATTAATAAAGTTATAATAGTAACTTCAAGTTTTCATATTCCAAGAACAGAATTCATATTCCTCAAACAAGGAATTAGCGCCGATTCATTCCCTGTTGATTATAAAGCCCTCGGTTATGAAATTAATTGGACATTCTTTTTTCCAAGTGCACATGGTTTTTATGAAACAAGTAAAGGCATAAGAGAATATATCGGGCGACTTTATTATTATCTAAAACAATAAAAAATTCTATCTTTTCAAACAAAATTAATGATACCGTAATCTAAAATATAAAATTAATCACAAAAAGTTATTTTGTTTTTAGGAGGGGAAAATGGCGAGGTTGGAGCGTAAAAATTTTGAGACAGAGGCGGATGAAGTTTCAACACCTAACAATGCCAGAGTTGAAACAGTCAATGTGCTTGGGCAAAGAGTTATGAAATTGACAGTTCAACCTGGCTGGAAATGGTCACAAGATATCAAGCCTATTGTCGGAACAGATAGCTGTCAGGCCAAACATGTTGGAGTTATCGTCGAAGGTACAATCACCTGCAAACATAATGACGGAGGCGAAATTACCTACTCTGCGGGAGATGCTTATGCCATAGAACCAGGGCATGATGCTTGGGTTGTTGGAGATATGCCAGCTGTAGCTTACGAATTTCATGGAGCTTGGGGCGAAAATCATTAATATTTTTATTTATAATTTGTAAAAAAAACCTGAAAATAATTTAAACCCATCGTGTTTTTTGCATTGTAGGGAGTAAAACATTTATGAAAGCTATTGTACTTGGCTTAAACGGCGTTGAGATAGCAGACGTTGAAAAACCAACAGTAAATGAAACTCAGGTTTTGATTGAAGTCTATTCCTCCACCATAAATCGATCAGACCTTTTAGAAACCCAGGGGCAATCTTTTGGTCATGTGTCAGGGACACAAAAAATTTTAGGAGCTACTTGTTGCGGGAAAATAGTCAAAATTGGCGCAGGTGTCTCCGGTTTTTCAATCGGTGATAAAGTAGTTGCACAAGGTGCAGGCGGATGGGCAGAATATAATGTTGCAGACTTTAGACGCGTTTTACCTATACCCTCGAATAACATGACCTTTGTGCAGGCAGGAGCATATAATTCTGCTGTTTTAACGATGCATGATGCAATAATAACTAATGGCCTTTTTAAAAAGGACCAAACCATTCTCATACAGGGTGCTACAAGTGGAGTTGGTTTAATGGGGCTTCAGATAGCAAAATACCTTGGAGCAAAAACAATATTTGGTAGTACTCGTGATAACAGTAAATTTAATATTCTAAAACAATATCACGCAGATATTTGCATAGATATTTCTAATAAGAATTGGAAAGATACTGTTTTAAATGCAACGGAACAACAAGGGGTTGATTTGGTGGTTGACCAACTCTCGGGACCATTTGCGAGCGCTAATTTATCAATAACAAAAATTGGTGGTAGGATAATAAATGTCGGAAGATTAAGTGGTCAGTCGTCTGAATTTGATTTTAATAAACATGCAGAAAGACGTATTACTTTCATTGGAACAACAGGTCGAACGAGAAATATTCAAGAGCACCAAAAAGTAGCTAAATCTGCTTTTAACGATTTATGGGATGCAATAGCCACAAAACATCTCCAGATGCCAATAGACTCCAAATTTGAATTCAAGGATATCGATATGGCCCTTCTTAGAATGGCAAGGAATGAGCATATTGGGAGAATAATGTTAGTATTTAAACCGGAATAATTATTTGGGAAAATTTTTCATCTCACTTTAATAATTTAGCTCTCATAAAATGTCCTCTATCAGGATAGCTATTTATAAATTAGCTGTCCAAGTTATTGAGTAAAAAAACATGTAAATAAATTAAGAAACTAATGATATGAATAATATTACAAAAATTATAATTGCTGGCTCAGTGTGGCTTATCTGGACTCTTATAGCTGAGAAGTCTAACTTAACAGGTTGGAAGTACTGGGCCGGCTTCAGTATAGCTAGTTTGGCTACTATTGCATTATTCAATGGCTGATGAATTGATGCCTATTTTTAAAAGCTTATTTCGTTTGAACTTGGGTTAATTCATCTGCAAGTGATGCTATACTGTCAAGAACGACTGTCATTCCCTCCTGTAATGTATCTCTCACCTTTTTTCTAATAAAGCCGACCAATATTTTACCCAATACACCAGATGTATCTATCTCAGAAAACCTTGTTTTAACAATACATTTGTCACCATTTTGAATAAACTCTGTTGTCTCACGCACACATAAACCGAAAGGAAGAACATGTTTTAATGAAACATAGCTACCTGTTTTCCAATCTGTTATTTCCATTTTGAAGACTTGGTCTCCATGATGACAATGAAAGGATGTTCCCTCACCTAATTTTGCTGAGTTCTTATTAAATATTTCCATCTTGTCCGCATGCATTACCTTTTGTCGCCATTCAGGTTTAGTATAAATAAGAAATGCTAATTGAGCTCCAGCGTTAGCTTCTACAGTAATTTCATCAAATAATAATTTATCAAAAGGCTCAATATAGTGCCTTTTTGCTTGACGATGAATTTTCCAATCTTTGCTCAAATCATCAACAACAAAATTAATTTCTCCTATATGTTCATAATTTTGTGACAATCTATATTTGTCACTTTCATAATCAGAAAGAGCCATTGCTTCCAATGCATTATCTGTGACTAATAGATAGGGTTCAATATTAGTATTCTCGACAACATCATTTTTCATAAGCCTAAAAAGACTATTCACATCCGAGCCGGCTAACTCCTGCCTACCCTGCAAGGACTGATTAATGTATTTTCCATAATGGATGAATATCTTTAAATCCAATTCTGACATATTTGAGCAGGCACTGCATTTGCAAGAGGTATTGATTTTGATTAGTTCTTTTTTATCCGCAAAAGCGTTATAAACATCTTGAGCGAAATCCAGCATATGTTGTGAATTTAAATATGCATTGTCATCACTATGCCCAAAAATCGCATCTCCCATAAATTTTGAAATTTCAACGGATTTCTCAAAGCAAGGAATTATTGCATCAAATAAATCTTTTATAATCCCATTGGCATGCTCGAGCTCTGTATCTGCTAGAAAACGAGTATATCCAGAAACATCTGCTACAACTAAAAAACCACTTCTTGCTTTTGCGGACATCTAACTTTTACCTTATAAAAAAGAACTTATTAAATACTTACCACACTAGTTTATTTGTAGTAACTCGACAATAAAAATAGCTAGTATTTAAGTGTATTATATTAGTTCAGTAAAACACCTCTTTATGTGAATTTAGAAATTATTTTTTTAAAAAATATGACTCCAAATCATTTAAATCTGCTGGTAAATCAATTACGTTGCCGGTTTTTGCAGCAAGGTCAATTGCCAGACATATTGCTAGATTCTCATGACCCTCCTTTGCTGTCGTATGTGGTGTTTTAGCGCCAGTCATAAGCCTATGGAACCATGAAAATGTCTCTTCCCTTATTGGTCCCCACATTTCCGACTGGCTTCTCTGACCAAATGGAATGCTTGTAAGAAAATCAACATTCCTACTTTGATAATTTATAGTTGATACATCTGCTTTATCTATTGATTTTTTTTTGTATCCTGCTGGTTGATATTGATTACTTGCAAGTATTACATCTTTATGCATGTCATCAATTTCAATTATACCTTCCGTCCCAATCAGTCCGATTTGCATTCCATAAACACCACCAGGCCAATTTTCTGGAGCTGACCAGCTGTGGCTTATAGAAAGCAAAATATCATTGTTAAATTCTACAATAGCCATGGTAGTATCTTTACTACCTGCATTACCAAAAACTTTGTCAGTTGACTTCGCAAAGATCTTTTTGGGCTTGCATTCTCCTGCCAGCCATAAACACATATCTAGCATATGTGTTCCACTAATTACCATCGGTGTAATATTTGTATGGTCATTCGCCCTCGAAAGCACCATATTTGCGATTGTACGGTTAAGTAATCCTCTGGCTGAAATAGATGTTACAGCTCCAATTTGGTTATTTACGAGTTTTTCTTTTACTATTAGAAAGCGCTGTCTAAAACGCTGTGTATAGCCCATTACAGCATCAATATTATTGCACATGATTTTGTTTAATAATTCTTTTGATTGTTTGAACTCAACTGCCAGAGGCTTTTCAATGAACAAAGATAAATTTCTTTCAATAGCAAGTGAAACTGGGACAACATGCGCTGTCTCATTTGTAGCAATAATTACAGCATTTAGCTCAGAGCGGGATAGCAATTCTGATACATCATTAGTTACAAAGTCAGCGTGAATTTCCTCGGCCAATAAAGTTGCTAAATCTAAATTAACATCACAAACACCTATCCATTCAACGGCTGGATACATTCT
>CACGLE010000035.1 GCA_902573725.1 uncultured SAR116 cluster alpha proteobacterium | reverse complement strand
ATAATAAACCATATAATGATAAAAGTGGAACTTATTATACTGGTAAGGAGCATTCATGGGATGAAGGTTTTGGATATTGGGGTGCTGCAGCACACGGTGCAACGTTATCAGCCAGACAAAATTATGATATAGCTAAGAAAAAAGATATGGCTGCAGCCGATGCCAATGGAGATGGTGTCGTAAATCTTAAATCAGAAATGAATTATGCTCATTCATATTATGCCTCTGCCTATGATAAAGGTGGAGTAACAGACTATTACAATACCATCACCAAAGCCTTTATTGACGGTAGGCAGATAATAACTGACGCTAATGGGGAGGCATTGAGTGATTCTGCTCGCTCCGACTTAAAGGCCAAAGCAAGAATAATATGCTCAAACTGGGAAAAAGTGATTGCTGAGTCTGTTTTTAAATATGCAGGGAGTGTTTACAGTTCTTTAGAGGCACTGAAAGAAAAGCCTGGTGACGAGGCACTTAAGAGGAAATACGCAAAATACTGGGGTGAGTTGGCAGGTTTTTCATTGTCGTTACACACGAGTGGTCAAAACCTCGGTGAACTAGGAACCCGAATTGACCGTCTTGTTGGTTTTGGACCGGTGGTAAATGGCTCTAAAGTCACCGGTGTGGATGCTGGCGGTAATTACTTTGTAATGGCTGAGGCAAACGCCGATAAGGAAATGGTTCATATGTTGAAACTTCAAAAATTGATGGTAGACGAATTTGGAGTAACAGCAAAGAATAACGATAAACTTGCAGGAATTGCTAATATCTCTGAGGTATTGGGTGCAGGTGACAGTGCGGAAAACGATTGAGGACCGGCTGTCTGGAAGGGGGAGTAAACCTCTCCCTTTCTTTCTACCTTGAGGGAAAAGATGGGTGAAGTTTTAGAATTTTTTCAATCTGACATAGTAGGTCAATTTTTGAATCCCCGTAGGCGTCTTTTTTGGGGTTACCTTATTTCTGCCCTAATTATAGCCATCTTTTGGTTGTGCATTATTAAAAAGAAAAAAATTAGACAAGCACTGAGAACAATCTTCGATCGCTCTGTCTGGTTAAGTAAGTCTAGTCGAGCTGATATGGTTTGTTTCATTATAAATCGAATCTTTATGGTAATTTGTAGACCTATATTAATAACTCAAATATTTATTGCTACTGCTCTTTATCACACCCTTCACCTCCAGCAAATTATTCCAATTGGTCTGTTTGAAACAACCCCAGTATGGTTATCTACACTCCTATTCACTTCCTTTTTCTTTCTTTTGGACGATTTTTCTAGATTTGCTCTGCATCTTGCTCTTCACAAAGTACCAAGTTTGTGGGAATTTCATAAATTTCATCATAGTGCCGAGACATTAACACCGCTAACGGTGACTAGAACGCATCCGGTAGAAGCAATATTATTTACGCTGAGGAGCGCTATTGTTCAGGGAGGAACAATTGCGATATTTATCTTCCTATTTGGACAACAGCTTAGTTTGTTTACCATCTTAGGGGTAAACGTATTTGTTGTGTTATTTCATGGACTTGGTTCAAATTTGAGGCATTCTCACATTTCTCTTAGTTATCCTAATGTAATTGAAAATTGTTTAATGTCGCCTGCCCAGCATCATTTACATCATTCCTCTAGTCAGAAGCATTTTGATAAAAATTTTGGCGTAGCATTATCCATTTGGGATAAGATGACTGGTTCTTTTATGTATTCAAGCGATAACAAGCTCATATTCGGTATTGGTTCCGAAACAGAGGAATATACTCAAACGATTGCACATATGTATTTTGTTCCTATAAAAAAGGTCTGGGATAGACTTTGGAGACATACCCATGGGAATAAATATTTGTTGAGGATTAGTTCAACTCCACATAAAAAACTTATGAACTTTTGGAGAAAATTTAATGTTACGAATTTTTAGTACTTTTTTCTTAATGTTGTTTATGAGTAGCAATACTCTTTTGGCTGAAAGCATTGGAATCTACACTCATAGGCAACCATTTTTGCTTGAGCCCATTTTACAAGCTTATACAAAAAAAACTGGTATTGAATTTCAAACTGTTTATGCCCCAAAAGGGCTAGCAACTAGGATTGAAACTGAAGGCAGCAATACTAAAGCCGATTTGGTTTTGACCGTAGATATAAGTCGAATTAAAGAACTGGCTGATACTAATCTTTTAGAACCTATTACATCTAAAATAATTAATAAAAATGTTCCAGCCCATTTGCGAGATGATGGAGATACTTGGACAGCGCTATCATTGCGAGCAAGAATAATTGCAGTTTCCAAAGAACGTGTTGGAAGAGAGGCAATTACAACAATTGAAGATTTGGCATTGCCGAAATGGAAAGGGAAAGTTTGTTCTAGACGCGGCAGCCATGTGTATAATAGAGCTGTTTTGGCATCTCTAGTAGCTCATAATGGTTATGAAGCAGCTAAAGAATGGACCCTTGGATTTGTAAATAATTTAGCTCGGCGTCCTCAAGGAAATGATAGAGCTCAGGCGAAGGCAATATTTACTGGACAATGTGATGTTGCATTAATGAACACTTATTATTTCGGAAAAATGAAATATTCTAAAGATCATCCAGAGCAGAGAGAATGGGCAAACGCAATGGAAATAGCGTTTATTAATCAGAAAGGTAGAGGCCAGCATATGAATATTTCTGCGGCTGGTATATTAAAAGGGTCAAAAAATAAGCAGCTAGCAAGGGAGTTCTTGGAATGGCTGACTTCTGAAGAAGCACAGGCTATTTATACTGAGACTAATTTTGAGTATCCGGTAAACCCGAAAGCTCCATTTAGTGAAGAAGTTGCGTCATGGGGTAAGTTTAAAATGGATAAACTTCCTCTTACCGAAATAGCTGAGCAAAGTCCCAATGCACAAAAAATAATAAATGAGATCGGTTGGTAAATATGAATGATACCAGGTTTTATAATTTTAATAAAATTCGGATTACAGTCTTGTAGAATAATGTATTGAGATATGTGCGAGATATATGAATTTTCTGAAAAACAAAAATTAATAAAAATCCGTCGGAAATTGGTGAGACAAAACTATAGCGACTTAATCACTAATCAAAATAAAACCCCAACTGCAGCCTTCATCGAAAGCTATAAATATTATAATTTATTATTTCCTGAAATATCTAAGTCGGATATTTCAAGAAGACTATCGAACATTTTAAATTCAACTTAATCAGAAAAAATTTTATGGAATGTGCCAAAGGGAATGGATATTCAATTGGTATAATTTAAAGGCAATAGGAAATTTTACAATTTCAATTTTTTAGAAAGTTTCAACGGACCACTTGATAGAAACTTTAAGAATCGGTAACGTATTCTGGTAGTAAACAAACATAAAGTAAAAAAATGGGATCAACAGTAGGTTTAGTTTTAGTTATTGGATTTGTGGTTTGTCTTGTTGTAGGAATTTGGGCTTTTGGAAAGTTATCCGTTAATCCAGATTAGAGCTCACTATCAATTTAAAAATATCTTTCTTTAATAGTTATTGGTATATTTAATCGCTATTAATAGCATTAAAGTCTGTTGCAGCCTCAAAGCTAAGCATAACACAATCAATTCTGTTTCTTATTTTTTTTAAAGGTTCAAAACACTCGAATTCCTTATTCGATAAACTTTCATTATTTTTAAGAAAATTATCCAATTCATCCCTGAGTAAATTCAGCTCATTTAGTTCTTTGCCAACTGCAGTTTCTTTCCATATTCCAGCGCCCGCTTCACATAAGGCGCATCCTCGCACAATTAAATGGGCGTCATAAACCGTATTATCTCTTATAGTTGCGTTTATAATGACTTTATCACCACAGATAGCATTGTTTTTTTCTGCTCTATGTGTTGGATTGTCAATTGGTTTGGAGTGCTTTGAAGCTCTCGCAAGCTCTAATATTCGTTCTTGATATAATTCCTGCATTTTAGCACCGTGGCCAATCATAGCATTTATGACATTAAAGTTCTAATTTATCACGCAATATGTAAAATACAAATGAACCAAATTTACGTTGTTGCAGATAGTAACAGGTAAATGGCTAAAGCGGCAATTGCATATGCTAATATTATAGTCCAATGAATAGATTTATAAACATTTTCTTCTGGAACATGCGGTGGTCGCTGTTTTTTATTTTCTGAGTCCATTAATAATATACCCCCAAATTTTGAATGATGATATGGTAGCTAAAAATAACATATAAAAAAATATTTAATTTATAATTTTTTAAAAAACTAAATTAGTTATAGATATTTTCTTGGAAAAATAAAATTTTGTTTTAAAAAATTGAATTAGGCTTGCTTATGGAATGTTTAACGTTAATCTAGGTGTCGTAAACATGTCCCAAAGAATTTATCTGATCTTTTCAGAGAATAAAAAAATGGAAAAAAAAGCAATTAAAAAGACTAGAAATATTAATAAGTCGTCTGCGTTAGCCTACACAGGATTAATGGTTTTATTATGGGTTGTTTTATCAGGTCATTTTACGCCTTTATTACTTTCATTTGGTGCTTTGAGTTGCTTATTCGTCATATATATGGCGTGGAGAGGAGATGTTTTAATCGGAGATATTAAACCTGAGCAATTTTTTCTTAAGGTTCCATTTTATTGGATATGGCTTGCATTAGAAATTCTCAAATCGAATATCTCAACAGGAAAAGCAATATGGACTAATAACTTTGAACCAGAAATATTTGAGGTAAAAGCTAGTCAAAAGAGTGAAAATGGACTTGCCAATTATGCTAATTCAATAACTTTGACACCTGGTACAGTTACTGTTTTGATTAAAGGTAATATTTTTTTGGTACATGCCCTAACTGCAGAAATGGGAAAGGACGTACGGTCTGGAGTTATGGATAAGAAAATTACGAAGATGGCTTTATAATGTTTGCTCTAGTTTTACTCGTTTGTGCGATTTGCATCGTAATGCTTACTGTAAGAGCCGCTAAAGGGCCAACTGCTTTTGATAGGATTTTAGCAGTAAATTGCATCGGAACAGTTATAATATTGGGAATATCACTCCATGGATTTGCATTGGGGAGGCCAGAATTTGTAGATATTTCTATTTTGTATGCAGTATTAAATTTTCTGGGTACTCTTGCAATTCTGAGGTTCTATCGAAATTCAGATGTTAGTGATGAGGATTTGTGATGAACCTTATTATTGATATTGCTTCATATATTTGTTTTTTTATAGGCGCTTTTGCACTAATTACTGGTAGCTTGGGAATTTTAAGGCTTCCGGACGTTTATAGCAGAATCCATGCTGCTGGAATAATAGATACAGCGGCCGTAGGATTTATAATTTTAGGCATGATGTTGCAATCCGGCTTTTCTCTAACTTCTGCTAAGTTAGCCTTAATTGTTTTATTTCTTTTTTTTACCAGTCCAATCTCTGGACATGCGGTAGCAATGATGGCAAATAAATTCGGAATAAAGCCAGAAGCCAAAGAAATTAAGCCAAAAAATAAAAATGCTGGAGACCTAAATGGTTGAGTTTTGGGTAAATGTCTTTTTAATTTCACTTTTGGTTGTAATCACTTTCTACATTATACGTCTAAAAAGCTTAATTGCTATAGTTGCGCTATCAGGCGCTTATTCATTAACTGCGGCCGCTATATTTGTTAATATGGATGCAGTAGATGTTGCTTTCACTGAGGCAGCTGTAGGTTCTGGTATATCTACAATTTTATTTTTAGCTGCTTTAAGGTATTTACCTCTCGAAGAGGCACATCATACTCGATTTTCAGGTTGGAGTTTAACTTTATGCATCATTGTTGGTTTAATGCTCATCAATGCTGCTTTTTCATTGCCTGATTTTGGTGATCCAGGGGCGCCGGCACACCTCCACGTAGCTCCTCGTTACATAGAAGAGAGCTATCCGTTATTTCATATTCCAAACGTTGTGACTAATGTGCTGGCTAGCTATCGGGGATTTGATACATTAGGTGAGGTGGTCGTTGTTTTTACTGCCGGTATTGGCGTTATTATTCTTTTAACAGGCTCAACACTTTCCATGAGGTTTAGAAAATCTGAGAATCTACCAGTCCAAAATAAAGAAGCCTCTAAAAAGGAGACTTGAAGTGAGAGAAAACCCAGTTTTTAAAATCGTAAGTAAGATATTGTTTGGGCCTATTATAATTTATGGTTTATATGTTCAATTTCATGGGGATTATGGACCAGGCGGCGGTTTTCAAGCAGGGGTAATCGTTGCGGCTGCTTTTATTTTATATTCTATAATATTTGGTCTAGAGAGAGTTAGAAAATTGATGCCAGTTATATTTGTTAACTATATTATGGCACTTGGGGTGTTGGTTTTTGCTGGTACAGGAATAGCATCAATTATCCTTGGAGCAAATTATTTGGATTATTCTCCTTTTGCTTACAAAATTTATAAGGCCCAACATTTGGGTATAATAGTTGTTGAGTTGGGTGTCGGTTTGACTGTTTTTGCAGTGATGCTGGGCTTATTTTATGCATTCTCTGGGTTCAAACCAAAAAAATGAGTAGCCTTTATTCAGTTCTTTTAAATTGGAATTACATTGTCGTCATTATGTTAATGATGGCAGGGTTATACATTATCATTAGCAATCAAAATTTTATTAAAAAATTAGTAGGTTTATCTATTTTTCAGAGTTCAGTTTTTATTTTTTACATTTCTCTTGGAAAGGTCTCGGGTGGAACAGCACCAATACTTACTGGCGTAAGTGATACTGTGTATTCTAATCCGTTACCTCATGTTTTGATACTTACTGCTATCGTCGTAGGTGTGGCAACGAATGCTCTGGGTCTTGCATTAGTAGTAAGGATCCATGAAGCATTTGATTCAATTGAAGAGAAGAAACTATTGGCTTTAAAAATAGAGGACGGGCATCAAGAAAATGAGCAGAAAGATAATAAACTATAATGCTGATTTTAAATAACATACCAGCTTTATTGGTTGCCATTCCCCTTTTGGCCTCTGCCGTAGTTTCAGTTTTGCCCTCTGCAAGAATAGCTTGGGGTGTAGCTTTTGTTACGACTTTGTGCTGTTTATATATGGCTTTTGAACTAACTGAAATTGTTTCTGCGAGTCTCACATTGAGCTATGCTTTTGGAGGCTGGGAGCCACCATGGGGCATCGCGTTTGTTGTAGACGGAGCAAATGTCCATTTAGTTTTATTAGTTGCTTTCATATCTGTAATTGCTACCGTTTATGCTCTTTCGACACTAAAACATGAGATCGCAGTAGAGGATTTGCCGAAAGCTTATGCTGTGTGGCTTCTTACAATAGCTAGTTTATTTGGACTTTCAATGACTGGCGATGCATTTAACCTTTTTGTGTTTTTAGAAATTTCCGCATTAAGTTCAATTACATTGATAGCTTTGGGAGCAGGTCAGGATAGACGCGCACTTCTTGCGGCTTACAATTACCTTATTATCGGTGCAATTGGAGCTACGTTTTACGTAATCGGTGTAGGTTATTTATATGCAGCAACCGGAACGCTAAATCTTTTAGACATCATTAAAAGATTAAATGAAATAGGAACAAACCAAGCCGCCGTAACTGGACTTGCCTTTATGCTTGCGGGGATAATGGTTAAAGCAGGAGTGTTTCCAGTTCATATCTGGCTACCTGCTGCATATAGTTTTGCACCTTCAGCAGTTTCGTCCCTACTATCAGCAATTGCAACAAAAGTTGCTATTTATTATTTGGCACGAATATTATTTGGTATTTTTATAGATACTACTCACTTAATTGATTTGTTTTTATTATTTGTTCTGATGCCGGTTTCAGTCATTGCGATTTTTTATGGCACTATTGCGGCTATTTATCAGATAGATATAAAACGACTATTTGCTTTATCATCTATTGCGCAAATTGGTTACATTACCTTTGCTTTTTCAATCAATACTCATTCAGGTATTTCTGCTGGATTTATTCACCTTATTAATCATGCTTTAATAAAAGGTGCATTATTTATGGCGGTAGGTATTTTTGCTATAGGCATTGGCCAACGTGCAACCATGAATTCGTTGCGAGGTGTTGGAAGGCAGATGCCAATAACTTTTACTGGGTTTGTTATAGCAGGACTCGCGTTAATTGGAGTACCACTCACAGCTGGCTTTATTTCTAAATTATATTTGTTCAAAGCAATTTTTGAAACAGGAAATGGAATATATGTAGCAGTTATTGCAGTCAGCAGTGCACTTTCCGTTATATATCTCTGGAAAATATTTGAGGTTATGTGGCTTCAGGAGCCATTACAACCATTAAAAATTGAAAAAGAATCAGTAGTAGCTTGTGTTTCTCTTTGGTTATTGGTTTTTACAATTATTACTTTTGGAATATATAGTGCCGGTGTTTCTTCATATGGAATGAACGCTGCTAATGCGCTTATCGGAGTAAGATAAATGGGTAATTTGCAGTTAGTTTTAGCTATTAGCCTTTTTACTCCCTTAATTACTGGACTAGCAGTATTACTTTTTAACAACCGTAAAAATATGCGTGACATATGTGGGCCAATTGGTGGAATAATTACGTTTGGCTCGGCCATTGCAATTGCAATGGCCATCATAGATGGACAAACAATTTCGATTAATTTATGGCAAATAGTTCCTGGAATTGGTCTAAGTTTTAACGTCACAGCGCTTGGAGCTCTGTTTGGTATTGTGGCATCTGGATTATGGATATTGGCCTCTATTTATAGTGTTGGCTACATGAGAGGAAGCAAAGCAAAAAACCAAACAAGATTTAATTTTTATTATGCAGTAGCCATTCATGCGGCAATGGCAATTTCTTATTCTGGAAACCTCCTGATGCTGTTCATCTTTTATGAGGTCTTAACGTTTTCTACTTATCCGTTGGTAACTCATGGTCAAACGAAAGATGCCAAGGATGCCGGTCGTTTGTATATGGGAATTTTAGTTGCTACTTCGTTACTATTGTTTTTGCCAGCTTTACTTTGGGTATGGATAATATCTGGTACATTAGATTTTACTAAAGGTGGAATTATACCATTTGATTTTTCACCATCTCTTCTGCCGTTTTTGCTTGCTATGTTTGCCTTTGGAATTGGGAAGGCGGCGTTAATGCCGATCCATCGATGGTTACCTGCTGCTATGGTTGCGCCCACGCCAGTTTCAGCGTTACTACATGCTGTTGCAGTCGTTAAAGCAGGAGTATTTTCGTTTTTAACTATTGTAGTTTATATATTCGGTATTGATTTCTTATTGGAATCTGGAGCTGCTGTTTGGCTCGTTTGGTTAACTGCTTTTACAATATTAACCTCTTCAATTATTGCTATAACGAAAGATGATTTAAAAGCAAGACTTGCCTACTCCACTATCTCCCAACTCTCATATATTCTTTTAGGTGCGGCATTAGCAACACAAGCTGCGATTGAGGGTGCTGCGTTGCATATTATAATGCATGCAACTGCTAAAATTACATTGTTCTTTTGTGCTGGTGCTATCTACGTAAATGCACATATTAAGAAAATCTCAGAACTAGATGGTTTGGGACCTAAAATGCCACTTGTTTTTATTGCTTTTTTTGTAGCGTCTTTATCAATCATAGGGATTCCACCGTTGGGAGGAAGCTGGTCAAAATTTATGTTGATGGTAGGTTCTGTGGATGCAGGGATACCAATTATGCTTTTAGTTTTAGGGATTTCTTCGTTATTAAATATATATTACTTGTTAGAGCCGTGTACGAGGGCATTTTTCAAACCGTCTCTTAAAGAAATTCATGTTGACAACCACATTCTTACTATCTTTCCCCCAGTAATTACGGCAACCTTAAGCTTACTTTTGTTTTTTGCAGTGGATTGGGTAAGGTTTCTAACAACTCTAATGGTGATACCATGAGTAATTTAAATCAGCGTCTAAAAAAAATGGGTAACTACGCTAGCGTATCATTAGTCATTATTGGAATTTGTCTCATTATATCCGAGTTTTTTGTTCATCGACACGGTGAAATAAAGCTTGAGGATTTTCCAGTTTTTCCGGTTATTTATGGTTTTTCTGCTTCAGTGTTTATTGTAGTTGTTGGTATTGGCCTTCGTTATCTTCTCATGAGGAAAGAGGATTACTATGACTAATATTACTCCTGGATTATTAATGATAGTAGCTGCTGCTTTTGTCCCGTATTTGCCTCATCATATACGGCAAGTATTTATGCTTATCGCTATAGGTTTTTCTGCTGTTAGTCTTTTCGCCGGTGAGGGTGTACATTGGATAATTTTTGTTTTTGGGCAAGAATTAATTCTGCATAACGCTGATAATTTAACACTTCCATTTGGGATTATTTTTCATATTGCAGCTACTTTGAATGTGATTTATGGCTGGCACGAACGCAGACCAATGGAACATACTGCTGGTCTTGCATATGCAGGTGCTGCAATTGCCGCATTGCACGCAGGTGATTTAATAACACTATTTATATGGTGGGAAGCAACTGCCATAACATCGGTATTTTTAATATTAGCCAGTGGGACACAGCGTGCCAATAATGCAGCAATGAGGTATTTGCTTGTCCAGGTAGCTTCAGGGGTAATGTTATTAGCTGGTGCTTGCTTATACTGGAAAGAAAGCGGAACAATCGCTTTTGGCGCTATGGAGCTCGGTAGCACAGGAACTTGGCTTATTTTTCTTGCATTTGGAATTAAGGCTGCATTCCCTTTTTTGAATGGTTGGTTACAAGACGCCTATCCGGAGGCAACAATAATTGGAACGGTGATGTTATCTTCATTTACTACGAAATTAGCTATTTACGCATTTGCAAGAGGATTTGCAGGTACAGAGTATCTAATTTGGATTGGTGCTGTAATGACAGCTTTTCCAGTCTTTTTTGCTGTAATCGAAAATGATCTCAGACGGGTATTAGCATACAGTCTAAATAATCAGCTTGGTTTCATGATAGTAGCGATTGGTATAGGAACAGAATTGGCACTAAATGGAGCCGTTGCTCATGCATTTGCACATATTCTTTATAAAGCACTTCTATTCATGTCAATTGGTTCTGTGATGTATAGAGTTGGAACAGCTAAAGCAACTGAACTTGGCGGTTTGTATAAATCCATGCCATTAACAATGATATTCTGTATCATTGGCGCTATGTCTATTTCAGCCTTCCCATTGTTCAGTGGATTCACAGCTAAGGCAGTGATAATGAAAGCTGTTGGATACGAGGGACTCATTTATGTTTATTTAGTTTTGCTGGCAGCCTCAGCAGGAGTATTACATCACTCTGGAATAAAAATTCCATATTTTACTTTCTTTAGTCATGACAGTGGGTTGCGTCCAAAAGAAGCACCTA
>CACGLE010000034.1 GCA_902573725.1 uncultured SAR116 cluster alpha proteobacterium | reverse complement strand
AAGCAGTGGCAGAAGCATACCGTAACATTATCGCTGTTGGGGCTACACCCCTTGCTGTAACTAATAATCTTAATTTTGGAAATCCTGAAAAGCCAGAAATAATGGCGCAACTTATAGAAAGTGTTGCTGGTATCAAAGATGCGTGCATTCAATTATCGACGCCTGTTGTTTCTGGAAATGTATCATTATACAACGAAACAGAAGGAAGAGCCATTAAACCATGCCCTGTAATAGGTATGGTTGGTATTATGGATGACTGGGAGAAATCTGGTACAATTGCACTCCCGTCTCATAACGATATAGTTATCATTGGACAAAACGAAAAAAATAATTCGGGTTGGTTGTCCAATAGTACTTATGCAAAATTTATTTCCAAGAAGCTTGGTGGGGCACCACCACCGGTTGATTTAAACTCTGAGTTAAAGACCGGAAAATTTATATTAGATTGCTATCATAATGATTTAATTAATGCCGCACATGATATTTCTGATGGTGGTATGTTGGTTGCTTTGACTGAAATGATGTTAGCGGGTAATAATGGCGCCGAAATAATACATCCAAAAGAGGTAGATCCTCATTGTTGGTTTTTTGGAGAAAATCAATCCAGTTATATAATTGCAACAACTAAATTGAAAGAAATCATAAAGCGTTCTGAAAATGCCAATATCCCTCTCAGTTACCTGGGAAGGTCTAGTTCAGTTCAAGAATTGAAAATATCAAATGGAGATATTATATCTCTTAAAGAACTTCAGTATATTTATGAGACAGGGTTAACGAAACAATTATTAGAATAATCATAAAGCTAGAGGAAATTTGATAAAAAATGGCAATGCAGGCACATGAAATCGAAGAATTAATTATAAAAGCCTTTCCAAATTCTGTTGTGAAAATTGAAGACATGGCTGGTGATGGAGACCATTATTCCTGCTTTGTCGAATCAGAGCTTTTCGCCGGAAAAACACGTGTTCAACAACATCAGATGGTGTATCAAGCTTTAGATGGTAGAATGGGTGACCAATTACATGCTCTTGCACTGCAAACGAAAATACCAAAATAAGAAACTTATTATAAGAAAGTGAGAATTAAAATGAGTACACTTCACCCAGATATATCAGACCGAATTCAGTCAGAAATAAATAGCCAAGATGTTGTTTTATTCATGAAAGGCACACCTGTAATGCCACAATGTGGGTTTTCAGCAGCTGTTGTAGGAGTTTTGAGTCATATCGGTGTGCAATTTAGAGGAGTAAATGTTCTTGAAGATGAACAAATTAGAGAGGGAATTAAGGTTTACTCAGACTGGCCAACCATTCCTCAACTTTATGTTAAAGGTGAATTCATGGGCGGCTGTGATATTGTAAGGGAAATGTACGAGACCGGTGAATTATTGGAGATGTTAAATACCCACGGAATAAATGTATCACCACAATGATATGCTATAAATCTGAATGTAAATAAAAAAAGGCGCCGTGATAAAGGCGCCTTATGATAAATATAAGGATGGTTACTAACGTGAATAATATTCAACAACTAAATTTGGTTCCATCATAACTGGATAGGGTACTTCATCAAAAGCTGGTACCCTAATATATTTTGCGGAACGCTTATCATGATCCACTTCTAAATATTCAGGAACCTCTCGTTCATTTGATGCAATAGCCTCGAGTATAGGTGGTATATCCTTAACGTTTTCTTTAACCTGAATTTCATCTCCCACACGAAGCATGACAGAGCCAATATTACAACGCTTTCCATTCAGAGACACATGCCCATGATTTATGAACTGTCGTGCCGCAAATACCGTGGGCGCGAGTTTAGAACGATAAAGAACGGCATCAAAACGAGACTCTAATATTCCTATCAGGTTCTCACCGGTATCCCCCTTACGTCTTGCTGCCTCAATATAATATTTCTTAAATTGCTTTTCACCAATATTACCATAATAACCTTTTAATTTTTGCTTAGCCATCAACTGGATGCCATAATCAGTTGGCTTTTTTCTTCGCTGACCGTGCTGACCAGGGGCATAAGAGCGAGCATTTAACGGAGATTTTGTTCGCCCCCAAATATTTACGCCCATTCGACGATCTATTTTGTGCTTGGAGTTACGGCGTTTATGTTCGACTTTTGGAGCCATTTTATTTTCCCTTAATTTATTTGTCCCGGTATTGCTTTTTATTGTAAGCCGGGATGCTACCGAGATTGTACACATCCAACATTCCCAGGAATAGAGGAGTGAATACCCAAATCATTCTAGTACGTCAAGAAAATAAGCTATTTTTACTTACTAAAAAATGTCAAAATTCCATGCCATGTCAAAAGCTCCTGTTTTGTAAAACGAGCCTTGATAAAAAAGTTCTTCAAGTTGCGTTTTACCGTAGGTGCTTTTTCTTGAGTTGAAAAAAATCCTTTATTTTCAAGAAGCATTTCAAATCTATCAAAAAAATACTTCTGCTCTTGAATAGTAGCAGCAGACTTTAAATTTTTCTGTTTAACTTTTTCCAACATAGCTTCCGGAAATACCTCTTCTTGAGTTTCGGTCATAGCCTTAGGAGAAGCGCCAATCATCACAAATTCCCAACACATTATCATCACAGCTTGAGCAAGATTTAATGAATTGCTATCGGGATTTAAATTTGCTTCCACTATGAAATCCGCAAAAACAATTTCATCATTGGTTAGCCCCATCCTCTCAGAACCAAATAAATAAGCAGCTTTATTTGTATTTCGCTTCGCTTCAGCTGGATATTTTTGCATATTTCCTTCAGAAGGGATGTCTCTTAGTGTATATTCAACACATTTTTGAGCTGCCATTCTTGGATTGATAACTGTTTTTTTTAGCTCTCTCGGCCTCGCAGTAGTAGCAAATAGGTGTGTGATGTCAAAGCAGGAAGAAGCAAGGTCCTTATATACGGTAGTAGTCTCTAGGATATCTGCAGCATGTGTTGCCATTGGTTCAGCATCAGCATTAGGCCATCCGTCACGCGGATTTATGAGCCTAAGGTCAGTAAAGCCACAATTTTTCATTGCTCTCGCCGAGGCGCCGATATTCTCGCCTAATTGAGGATTAGACAGGATTATAACCGGAGGCACGAGCGACAAAAACGGCGATTTATTCATTATTCGCTTTCAAGTTTAAATAGATGTTTCAGTCAATCTAAAAATACAAACTTTAGGACTGTTTTAGATTGAAGCATGATTTGCACCGTCATTCATTAACTTCCATACCATTCCATCTGATAAAGCCATTACAGATGCATCAATAATATTAGTAGAAACACCAACCGTTCTCCAGATTAAATCATGTTCATCCTTAAACTCAATTAAAACTCGGGTAACTGCTCCAGTTCCTTTTTGCCCCTCATGTGGTTCAAGAATTCTAACCTTAAAATCAATTAGGTCAATATTACCAAGTGAAGGATAGAATTGAATTAATGCTTTACGGATCGCCTTATCAATAGCATGGACGGGTCCATTTCCATATTCAACTTCGTACTGCGTGTGAGAACCAATCGTAATTGCTGCTGTTGCCTCAGATTCAACAACCAATTCCCCTTTTGCATTAAAACGCCTTTCATCAGTGACCCTAAAACGACCAATCGTAAAATAGTCTGGAACTTGCCCTAATGCCTTTCTAGCAAGTAACTCGAAACTAGCTTCAGCAGAGTCAAAAGACCAACCATTATACTCTTTTTCTTTAATGTCTCTAATTAGCCTTTCTATCCTAATATCATCTTCGGGAATTTCAATACCAACCTCTGAAAAGCGCGCTAGGACATTTGATCTTCCTATTTGATCAGAAATAACAAATGAGCGCTCGTTACCGACTGTCTCCGGAGGAATATGCTCGTAGGTTCTGGGGTCTTTTTGAGCGGCTGAGGCATGAAGCCCTCCTTTATGTGCAAATGCAGCTGAGCCTACATATGGAGCATGTGAGTTAGGAACCAGATTAAGCCTATCATCTACCATTCGAGACAAGCTCAATAGTTTTGAAATCTTTTCCTCTGGAATAGAGGTCTTATAACCAAGTTTCATCATCAATGTTGGGATAAGCGTAATAAGATCCGCGTTTCCACAGCGCTCTCCAAGGCCATTTATTGTTCCTTGAACCTGTCTTGCGCCCGCTTTAATTGCAGCTATGCTGTTTGCTACCGCGAGCCCAATATCATTATGACAATGAATCCCAATATTTGCTTGAGGTAAGAATGATTTTGTCTTAGAGACAATTTCAAACACGTCATCTGTCAACGTGCCACCATTTGTATCACACAAGATTATCCAGCGAGCACCGCCGTCAAAAGCAGCTTTTACACATTCCAAAGCAAAATCAGAGTTTGCTTTGAATCCATCAAAATAATGCTCACAGTCAAACATTGGTTCTCTTCCCCGAGCACTGGCTGCTTGAAGTGACTCTTTTATCATTTTTAAATTTTCATCCATTGAGATGTTTAAAGCGGTGTTTACATGAAAATCCCATGTTTTTCCAACCAAACAAGTTGCATCCGTCTTTGCATTAATTATTGCATTGAAACCAGGGTCATTTTCGGTTGATCTACCACCCCTTCTCGTCATACCAAAGGCGACTAAGGAAGATTTTTTTAATATTGGTGGCTTTTCAAAAAACTGATCATCTGTTGGATTTGCCCCTGGCCATCCAGCCTCCACATAGTCAATACCGAACTCATCTAATGCCTGACTAATTGCAATTTTATCTGAAACACTGAAATCAACGCCTCGTGTCTGACCACCATCACGAAGCGTAGTGTCAAAAAGCCAGATGTGATTATCACTCATCGCATTCATCTTTCTTGCTAATACAGAGAACTGTCATATTAAATATAGTAACTACTATCAAAAATCCTTCCAAAACTGTAGTCTTTTCATTTTATTTCCTTCTCCAACTTGTACCATCTGAATTATCAAATAGCTCAATACCACTCGAAGCAAGCGTTTGCCTTATATCATCTGCTTTCAAGAAATCTTTATTGACACGAGCAATTCTGCGCTCTTCGATTTGTTGTTCAATCTCTAAGCTAGATAGCTCATTTTTATGTGCTTCTGATTGAAACCATTCTTGCGATGAATATTTTAGAAGCCCTAGCAACTCTGTACATGCCTTTATTTCACCTGCTACTTGTTTTTCACCTTTATTGAAGTCTCTGACTTTTTGATGCAGGAACGCAAGAGCCTTTGGAGTATTTAAGTCATCGTTTAGAATTTCAATAAACTCAGATGGTGGTAATGATGGGCTCGCATCCCCAGCTACTCTATAAAGCCTATCCAATGCCAATTTTGACTCCGAAACCTGAACATCAGAATAATCAAGTGGCGCTCGATAATGAGCGGCCATCAATGCATAGCGAATAGCTTCCCCGCGATGTTTAGTAAGTGCGTCCGACACGGTGGTAAAATTACCCGCAGATTTAGACATTTTCTCTCCATTTACAGTTACATATCCATTATGAACCCAATATCGTGCCATATATTGGGTATTATGTGCACAACAGGATTGGGCAATTTCATTTTCATGATGAGGAAAAATCAAGTCTAGACCCCCAGCGTGAATATCAAATTGTTTGCCTAAATATTTTTTTGCCATTGCAGAACATTCTATATGCCATCCCGGCCTTCCTCTCCCAAACGGACTATCCCAACCTGGTTGCTCTGGAGTTGATGACTTCCATAACACAAAATCAGCAGGATCTTTTTTATAGGGAGCAATGTCAACTCGGGCACCTGCTATCATTTCATGCAGGCTTCTGCCAGATAATTTACCATATTCAGGCATTGTTAAAACAGAAAATAGCACGTGACCTGATGTCTCATAGGCATGATCGCGTGCAAGCAATGTTTCAATTATCTCTATCATATCAGAAATATGCTCAGTAGCTCTTGGTTCGACATCTGGAGAAGAAACATTTAGGGCCCTACAGTCATCATGGAAATCATTAATTGTTGTTTCGCAGAGGCTATTGATAGACATTCCAAGTTCTAAAGCTCGTTTGTTTATCTTATCATCAACATCAGTGATGTTTCTGACATAAGTTACGTCTTTATAATGGTAACGAAGCAATTTTACGAGTATATCAAAAAGAACAAGAGGTCTTGCATTACCTACGTGTATTCTGTCATAAACTGTAGGCCCGCAAGCGTAAATTCCTACATGATTTATGCTGAGGGGGGTAAAGAGTTCTTTTTCTTTTACAAGTGTGTTGAAGAGCCGCAAACCACTCATGCCGTTATTCCCGATAAACGTTTTCGAACGCGTTCCCGACCCATATACTTAAGTAGATTTTTTACCTCGGGCCCTTTTGTTTTACCTGTTAAAGCTAGCCGAAGGGGGTGAAATAAAGATTTACCCTTTTTACCAGATTTCTCTGATATTAATGCAACCCAGCTATTCCAGGTTTCTGCCGTTAATTCTCCTTCCGGCATACTCGCAATAGCCAATTGACATAGTTCATTATCCTCAATTATGGGTTTTATTTCACTGTGACATAGTTGCCACCAAAACTTAACATCAGAAAAATAAAGAATATTTCCTTTAATAGCCTCCCAAAATGCCTCATCAATCTCAGGAACACCTTCTAGACAAAATCTATCGTTTAGCTCATTAAAAGTTAAAAGCTGAAGCGTTTTTGTATTGATTAAATTAAGTTCTGATGGATCAAATTTCGCAGTTGAGCGACTAAATTTTTTTATTGAGAATTGTTCTATAATTTCATCTAATGATGAAAATGCTTCAATTGGGTCAGATGTGCCAATTCTCGCTAATACGGCAGTAATTGCTAGTGGCTCAAATCCCTCTTCACGCAACTGTCCTATAGAAAGACTACCTAGTCTCTTTGACAAACCCTCCCCTTCAGCTCCAGCCAATAAGGCCATATGTCCTAAGTTTGGCGGCTTTGCTCCTAATGCTTGAAAAAGTTGGATTTGAGCTGCAGAGTTTGTAACATGATCTTCACCTCTTAAAATTGTTGTAATACCATGATCGATATCATCCACAACTGAGGCAAGTGTGTAAATTACTCTCCCATCAGCCCGAAGTAGTACAGGGTCAGAGAGGCTTGACATATGAATGCTTGACTCCCCCCTAACAAGATCCACCCATTTTACCTCCTCATCATTAAGTAAAAATCGATAGTGAGGCATAATATTCTGCTCGTTATAAGCTTTTTTTTGAGCTTCCGTTAATCGAAGAGCAGCTCGATCATAAACAGGTGGCTTGCCAGACATTAAAAGTGCTTTTCTTTTTAAACCTAACTCTTCTTGCGTTTCATAACATGGATAAGCGCGACCATTTTGAATAAGCCTTTCCAAGGCCTTATTATAAGTGTCTAATCTTTCCGATTGTCTGTCTTCACTCTCCCATTTAATGCCAAGCCATTTCAAGTCATCTCTAATTGACTCTTCAAACTTTAACGAAGAGCGCTGTTTGTCCGTATCGTCAATTCTGAGCATGAAATGGCCACCAGCTTTTTTTGCATAAAGAAAATTCACCAACGCTGTTCTAAGATTTCCTACATGCAAATGTCCTGTTGGACTTGGCGCAAATCTAACTTTTGGCGATGTCATATGTGCAATCCTACCTATTATGATATGCAGGTCTGAAACCCGAAGTTAGAGGTAATCGTCTATCTCTGCCAAATGCCCTAGTAGTAATTTTAGGACCTGGAGCGGCTTGAAAGCGTTTATATTCAGCTCTAAACAATAATTGACTCGCTTTTTCAACAACTTCCTTGTCAAATCCTCTTGATATAATCGTTTTTATGTCCGCCATTTCTTCTGTTAAAGCAATAAGAATAGGATCTAGTACGTCATATTCTGGAAGACTATCTGTGTCTTGCTGGTCTGGCCTTAATTCTGCTGATGGTGGTCTGGTGATTATACGCTCCGGTATAATTCTATCTTTTTTGATAGGTGATAATCGCGGTACATTAATATTGCGCCATTTGCAAAGTTCAAAGACGGTTGTTTTCCAGACATCTTTTATTGGCGCATACCCACCACACATATCCCCATATAACGTTGCATAACCAGCAGCATATTCAGATTTATTTCCAGTAGCTAGTACCATCGAACCAAACTTATTAGAAAAGGCCATAAGCGTCAGCCCACGAAGTCTAGATTGAATATTTTCTTCCGCTATTCCAGCATTTGTATTTTTAAAATAAGGCTCTAACATAATGTTAAATTGCGACATCGCGTCATCTATTGAAATGGTTTTATAGCTAATACCCAGGTTTTCTGCGAGTAATTCCGCATCGTTAAGGCTAATATCTGCTGTGTACTCAGAAGGCATCATAATCGTATCAACTTTATCAGCACCAAGAGCATCAGCCGCTAGCACGGCCACAAGCGCAGAGTCAATTCCACCTGAAAGGCCTAAAACAACACCAGGAAAATTATTCTTTTCAACGTAGTCCCTAATTCCAATCATCAGAGCATTATAGCAAGAGGCAAGACCTTCCTCTGGTTTGTGGACCTGACCTATCATCCTTACTCCCGCAGGCTTGGCCTCTAATGTAAGTGTAGATACTGTTTCTGAAAAACTTGGAAGATGGGACGCAAGCTCGCCGCCTAAATTAAGGGCAAAAGAATTGCCATCAAAAACCACTTCGTCCTGTCCACCTACCATATTTAGATAAATAATAGGCAAATTAGTCTCACTCATTCTAGCGATTGCCGTTGCCATTCTTTTATCTTGCTTGCCAATTTCAAATGGGCTTGCGTTTAATGAAATTATTAATTGTGCACCAGCCTCCTGCAATGTCTCACAAATATCAGCGGTCCAGATATCCTCGCAAATTGCTAGACCAAGACGCCAACCTCTAAGAGAAATTGGACCTGCACCATTCCCTGCCTGGAAATTACGTTTTTCATCAAACACACCATAATTTGGCAGGTTAATTTTATCGTAATGAAGGATTATTTTTCCGTCATCTAATACAAAAAGAGAATTAAACAGATTACCGTCGTTCTTTCTGGGTGCACCAACAATAATTGCAGGCTTACCGTCATTTGTAAGTTTTGCTAGTTCATTCAATGAAACTTCAATCTCAGCAATAAAATCATCACGATACACCAAATCATCACATGGATATCCCGCAAGGAACATTTCTGGAGTAATAATAACATCAGCACCCATTTTATTAGCTTTTTTATGCGCTAAGATTAGTTTTTTAGTATTTGATTGTACGTTACCAAGATGCGGATTAAGTTGTGCCAGTGCAATAGAAAGCTTCTCCATTTCTTTGATGTTATCTGATGTCATATCTTCCCGCCTTTATCAGAAGCAGATTTGTTTCTAGAAAATAGGAACTCTCGTCCAATTTTGACTTGAGACACACCATTATAAGAGATGATATCCGCAGTAGCGTATGTGTCTGACCAGTTAGAAGGCAAATAAGAACCCGTACCTATAATATCTACCGGTGCCTTTGCCAATGAGAACACACGGCATTTATCAGGGCTAAATCCACTGGAGGCGATAATTTTTACCTTATAAAAACCAGCTTTATTCAACTGTTCACGCATATACCAAATGGCAGCAGCTGAAACGCCCGTTCCCATTAAATACTTCAGCTCTTGTTCAGTTCTGTACCCACGAATAGCATTAGGAATATTTCTATCTAAAACAGCGTATGATTCTTGTGTATCTAAACCTTGTACAAATCTTCCACCATGTGTGTCAATCCTAACACCCAACTGCCCTGAATCCACTAGTTCTGGAAATTCAGTTGCAACTTCTATGGCATCATCAATTTCATTTCCGTAATAATCCACAAGCACGGTTAAAGCACGTTCTGGAAAGGTTTTGTGAAAAAGCTTTGCTGCCTTAAGTGTACTCCCAGCATATCCGATCAACGCGTGAGGCATAGTTCCTATTCCATACGTCATGCCAAAATGATGTGCAGTCGCATCAGTTGCGCAACCAATAAATCCTTTAGCTCCGTTTTTCGAAATTGCTTTTTTTGAACCAACAGATGCGCCATATGCCATTAATTCTGCCATCTCTGTTCCAGCGCAATGACGCGCATCCATGGCTATAAAACCCACTTGAGGAAGTTCCATTGACATATGATAGGCATTATAAGCGGCGACACAGGCTGCGCCTAATTTTTGTAAAAATATAGTCTCTAAATCTACTAGCGCAACCATGCTCCCGGAAATATAAAACATCGGTTCTCCAGCACCAACCCAAGCGCCCTCCTTAAAAAGGGTCTCTATTTTTACAGCTACGCCGCGCTCTTCTGTCATTTTATAAAGCCAGTCTATTGCCATTTTTGAAGCAAGCGTTACTGGCCTTCGCATAAATACAGCGTAGGTTACTTCTATATCCCCATGCTCCTGCAATATTTTTCGCGTTAGGTTGAAATAGCTATCAGTATAAAGCGGGTGTGATTGACTATCTGGCCACATTTTGGTCACTGTTCTGATTCCCCATTATTTACTAGAAAAACAGCTAAACAGCCTGTAATATTCCAGCTGAATGGTCGCGGCGCTTTTTCATTAAATTTGCTATTAAAAAAGCTAATTCTAGTGATTGACTTGCATTAAGTCTAGGATCACAGTGTGTATGATATCTATCCCCCAAAGATTCCTCAGTTACTGAAATAACACCTCCTACACATTCTGTTACATTTTGTCCCGTCATTTCAAAATGAATACCACCTGGATAAGTACCAACTTCATCATGGGCAGAAAAGAACCCCTCAACCTCTCTCATAACATCTTCAATACGCCGCGTTTTATATCCAGAACTTGCTTTTACAGTATTTCCATGCATGGGATCACAACACCAAACTACGTTTGCACCGGATTTATCGACAGCACTCAATAATTTAGGCAATTTTGCTAAAACAAGGTCTGCACCCATTCTGGTAATTAGGGTTAATCTTCCAGATATATTTTCTGGATTAAGAACTTCAATTAATTTGATTAACTCATCTGCTTCAAGAGATGGACCACATTTAATTCCAATCGGGTTTGCAATACCACGCATATATTCAACATGAGCGCCGTCTAATTGACGCGTACGGTCACCAATCCAAACCATATGTGCTGATGTTGTAAACAGCTCTTTTGCATTCGTAATTGTATCTTTACGGGTCATTGCCTCTTCATAATTAAGTAATAAAGCCTCATGACTAGTATAAAACTCAGTTTCCATCAAAGCTCTTGTATTATCTGAATTAACACCACAAGCAGCCATAAATTTAAGACATTCTTCAATTTTCTCAGATAACTGCTCAAATTTCTTTGATTGTGCTGTATCTTTAACATAATCACTATTCCAACTATGTACCTGATTGAGATCAGCCATCCCTCCCTGAGAAAATGCGCGCAATAAGTTTAAAGTTGATGCTGAATGGTCATAAACATTCAATAATCTTTTGGGGTCTGGTTTTCTACTTACCTCATTAAACTCAATACCATTCACCATATCACCGCGATAAGATGGAAGTTCTATGCCATCAATAACTTCTGTTGGAGAAGAACGAGGTTTAGCAAATTGGCCTGCCATTCGCCCAACTTTTATTACAGGCAATCCCGCACCAAAAGTAAGCGCGACAGCCATTTGCAAGATCACCTTAAAACTGTCCCTAATATTGTTAGCACTATACTCTGCGAAACTCTCGGCACAGTCTCCACCTTGAAGCAAAAATGCTTTTCCATTTGCAACTTGCCCGAGCTTTTGTCTTAATTCCTGTACTTCTCCTGCAAATACCAAAGGAGGGCGTTTTTCAAGCATTTTTTCTACTTCATTAAGCAAAGATGCATTGGGATATTCTGGCACTTGCTTAACAGGGAAATTGCGCCAGC
>CACGLE010000033.1 GCA_902573725.1 uncultured SAR116 cluster alpha proteobacterium | reverse complement strand
CAGCGCCTGCACCAATAATTATTATTTTTTCATGCAAATGTGTCATAATCAACTATCTTACAATATTATTTTGGAAATCGCGTTAAAATCCAAATCACGGAAATTTTACTGCTATGGTAACTATAACCCCAGATTGCTTCAAGCAAACTTTATATAATTTAGTGATTTTGATATTTGTTTTTTCCATAGGTCTTCTATTTTTTTTCAAATCTGCAAACGCATGCATCAGCGTAATTAGAGGAGAGCCTGTTCAAGGAGGGTTAATTTTATTCGATTCAGAGAAAGCAACAAAGATTAAGCTAGACGGTAAGCTAGTATCTTTAAATCAGGAGAATGGATTTGTTGTTGGGTTTCATCGGGATGATCAAGCTGTAAGAATCATAACAGGAATCTGCCATGATGGTTCACCATTTTCAATAAAACTCAAACCGACGAGGCGAAATTATAAAATACAAAAAATCGAGCAATTACCAAATAAAATGGTAACACCTCCCAAGAACATCCTGAACCGCATTTCCATTGAAAGTAAGATGGTTAAAGAGGCGCGATCTATAAAAGGTAATTCAACTGAATATTTCAGGAACGGTTTTGACTGGCCCCTTACTGGTATTATAACAGGCGTTTATGGAAGCCAGCGTATTTTAAATGGAAAGTTTAGACAACCTCATTTTGGTATTGATATAGCAGCTCCTGCTGGTACACCTGTAACAACATCTGCATCTGGGCATGTTGTTATGGTGGAGAATCTATATTTTTCTGGTTGGACAATTATCATCTCACATGGCGACTACATTTCTAGTACTTACTCACATCTTCAAACAATATCTGTTCAAAAAGGAGAAAATATTAATAGAGGGGAGAAGATAGGTACGGTTGGTTCAACTGGGCGTTCAACTGGACCACACTTAGACTGGAGAATAAACTGGTTAGACAAACGACTTGACCCTGAACTTATTGCTAATACCAAAGAATGATATTGCGTTTTGCTAACTTATAATGGGCTCTAATTCACCTATTTCATATCGACCTGCCATTTGCTTTAGAGAGAGAGGTTTTATTTTATCAGCCTGTCCAGAAGCCCCAAATCTTTCAAATCTGTCAATGCAAACTGCCTCCATTGCATCCCTGGCTGGTTTCATAAATTTTCTCAAATCAAATTCATTTTTTTGCTCTTCGGCTACCTTTCGAATTATACCAGCCATTGCAAGCCTGCAGTCTGTATCAATATTTACTTTTCGAACGCCATTTTTAATACCTCGCTCAATTTCTGTAAGAGGAACACCCCATGTTTGAGGCATTTCACCACCAAATTGATTAAAAATATCCTGTAGTTCTTGTGGTACTGAAGATGAACCATGCATTACAAGATGTGTATTAGGTAGACGATTATGAATTTCTTCGATTACATGCATTGCCAGAATTTCTCCGTCAGGCTTTCGTGAAAATTTGTATGCCCCATGACTTGTACCCATAGCAATTGCAAGCGCGTCTACTTTAGTTTCTTTAACAAATTCTACTGCCTGATCTGGGTCTGTAAGCAATTGTTCTTGCTCAATTTTACCTTCAACACCATGCCCATCTTCGCTTTCACCTTCTCCGGTTTCAAGCGAACCTAATATTCCAAGCTCACCCTCAACAGACACTCCCGCGTAATGAGCCATTTTCGCTACAGAGGAAGTAACAGAAACATTATATTCATAATCAGCAGGTGTTTTTCCATCCTCTTCGAGAGACCCATCCATCATTACGGAAGAGAACCCATATTGTATTGCCGTCATACAAGTACCTATAGAATTACCATGATCCTGATGCATACAAATAGGAATATTCGGAAATGTTGCAATCAATCCTTTAATCAACGATTGAAGTAATAGATCTCCTGCATAGGCCCTTGCACCTCGCGATGCCTGAATGATTACAGGTGAATTAGTTTTTTCTGCAGCCATTAAAATAGCTAGACCCTGTTCTAGATTATTTATATTAAAAGCAGGCAGCCCATATCCATTCTCAGCAGCATGGTCCAATAATTGCCTCATCGTAATTAACATATAATTTCCTCATAACTGTTTTTAAATTCTTGCTTTCTATTTATTAAGTGACTCATATTTACTAACCTCTTCCTCAGACCCAAAAATCAATGGTACTCTCTGATGCAAAGATCCTGGTTTGATGTTTAATATATCTGTATTACCATCAGTCGCACGACCACCTGCTTGCTCTGCAAGAAATGCTATTGGATTCGCCTCATAAACCAGCCTTAACCTTCCCTCATTATAATTATCTCTTTTATCCTCAGGATAAAGAAAAATTCCTCCTTCCCTGAAAATCCTCCATGCATCGGCAACTAATGACCCACACCATCTCATATTATAATTTTTAGCAAACGTGCCTTCTGTGCCATTTAAGCAACTCTGAATGTAACTATGTGTGCTTTGTGACCAAAACCTCATATTAGACATGTTTATGGCAAATTGACTGCCTTTAGTCGGTAAATTTGGTTCCCATTCCATTTTAATAAACTCTTCCTTATCCAGAACGAACGCGGCAGCACCTTTTCCAATTGTAAGAATTAAACTTGTTTGAGGACCATAAACAAAAAAACCACTAGCAAGCTGATTTATCCCAGACTGAAGAGCATCATGAAGTATCTGTTCTGCTTCAAACACTTCAGTCTTTCGTGGAAGAATTGAAAAAATAGTGCCAACGGACATGTTATTATCAATATTGGATGAACCGTCCAACGGATCAGCACAGACTATTAAATTCCCCTCTGGGTCAAGCAATAAAGCAGAATCCTGTTCCTCTGAAAAATAAGCAACAACATCTTTATTTTTTAATGCAGTAACAATGTTCTCATCTGCAATCAGGTCTAAAGCTTTTTGAGTGTCGCCATCTGAATTTATTTCACCGACCTGTGTCCCAAGTTGATTTTCTGGTAACCCGTTTTTGGCAAGAGATTTTTCTATCTTCTTCGCGGCATTGCTTAAAGACAGAATAGTGTTTTTAATAGCAACACCTAATTCATCTTGTTCAATTGACTGTGATAGGTAATGACCCAGTCTATCACCCACGATGTCTCTCCATATCTCAAAAAAAGGCGCCCTGTAAAATTTTAAGAGCGCCTTTTATGATATTCTGATGCATCTTTTTAAAGTTACTATTCCCTATTTCCAAAAAGGTGCAACAACATAATAAACATGTTAATGAAATCAAGATATAGCTTTAACGCTCCATAAATTGATTTTGTTGCCGCTTCTTGAGCACTGTCAGCTGCAGAGTACATAGATTTGATTGTTTGCGTATCCCATGCAGTAAGACCCGCAAATACAAACACACCTATAACAGAAATGACAAACTGCATTAAATCGGAACCAACAAAAATATTTACAAGAGATGCAATGATAATTCCAAATAAACCAATGATCATAAACGAACCCATAGCGGTAAGGTCACGTTTCGTGGTATATCCATAGATCGATAAACCAGCGAATGCTCCTGCTGTAACAAAAAATGCCCTAGCAACGGATTCTCCTGTAAAGACAAGAAGAATAGACGATAAGGATAGCCCCATTAACGCAGAGTAAAGATAAAATACATTTCTTGCGGTAAACGGAGATAATTTATTAATTTTAAAACTTAAATACATAACTAAGGCAAATGGCGCAAACATAACCACATACTGCAGTGGAGACCCGTATACAGTTTGAGCTACTCCAGGTATTGTTAAAGCCGCCCATTTCATGGCGAATGCAAAAAGACCTGTTAGGGCAAGTGCCGTAGTCATATGATTGTAAACGCCTAGCATATAACGGCGCAAACCCATATCAATTTGGCTTGCCTGTGCGGATGAAATATTAGCGTAGTTATTGTCTTGCATGTAAATACTCCTTTAACACTGCAAATTTTACTATTTACAATGTATGTTGGCTAGAACTGATGTGCAAGTGTTTGTCTTATGTATTTTCCATATTGTTGAAAGTTTATTAGCATAAATTTCAATTTTCTCGCTAATTTATGCCCTCTGACTAGTACGAAATCGAACAGAATCTGACTTTAATTGTCCGCATGCAGCTAGAATATCACTTCCTCTTGGAGTGCGGATAGGCGAGGCATAACCTGCTTTTAAAAGAATGGCAGCAAATTTCTCTATTTTTTCAGATTTAGAACTTATATAGTTTGACCCTGGCCAAGGATTAAACGGAATTAAATTAATTTTGGAGGGTATGCCTCTAATTAATTTCAAAAGGGCTATTGCATCCTCTTGGCTATCATTAACCCCGTCAAGCATTACGTATTCCCATGTGACTCTTCTAGTATTAGATAATGACGGATAATTGCGAACTGCGTCTATTAGAGCCTGCAAATTATATTTTCTGTTTATAGGCACAAGCTCATTTCGAAGAGTATCATTTACCGCATGAAGGCTTATAGCTAAATTTACTCCTAAGTCTTCTCCACAGCGAATTATTTCAGGTACAATTCCTGATGTAGATAAGGTTATCCTCCTTTTTGATATGCCAATACCATCACCAGACATGACTATTTTCATAGCTTTAGCCACATTTTCATAGTTAAATAATGGCTCTCCCATTCCCATCAATACTATATTAGTGAGTTTTCTATTGAGCTTTCCAGCAGGCCATTCTCCCAATTCATCCATTGCAAGTAAAATCTGACTACAAATTTCCCCCACAGTTAAATTTCGAACTAATCTTTGTGTACCTGTGTGACAAAAAGAGCAAGTAAGAGTGCATCCAACTTGACTAGAGATACATAAAGTACCTCTATCTTCCTCAGGGATATAGACTGTCTCAACCTCGTGTCCGTCTGATAACCTTATGAGCCATTTTATTGTGCCATCATAAGATTTTTGACGTCTACTTATAGTTGGCCTTGCTATAATGAAGTGCTCCGCCAATAACTTACGGATTGGCTTTGAAATATTATTCATATCTTGGAAGTCGGTGACCCCATGACACCAAATCCAACTCCAAATTTGGTTAGCTCTGAATTTCGGCAATTCCAGTTGCAAAAAAGCTTTTCTAATTTCCGAAAATGAAAAATCTGTCAGGTCCTGCAAATCTAGTCCCGCTATATTCTAGTGTTCCCCAAAAAATACCTCTTTTAAACTATATCTTGACCTTTGTTTTAAGGGCAAATTTTATCTAACATTTGCTTTGCTTTAGTAAAACCAGATAGAGAATAAATATCTATTGTTTTATTACCTCTACTGGAAACACCCTCAACTCTAAGTTTATTTCCTCTTTTCATATTTCTAATAATCTTTTTATCCTCATCTGGTCCAAAAGACCACGCTCTGTCCTGCAAAGTAAAAAAGAGTTGCTTAACTCCATCAACATACAAATCAACCTCGGACTGTTTTTCAAAAACATACCCAGCAACGATTGAAACTACGTCTCGTTCTGCTTTACCAGGCCCATGGGTTACAAAAACTCTCGTCTCTCCACGATTATTTTTATCGTAGTCTCCTTTTTTCTCAATCGGCTCGCTTGTAATGTAGCATAACCTGCCAGCATCTGTTTCCTGCCGAAGGACCGACCAGTCATTGAACTTTTCTATCTGAATTTTTTCTGAAGCCATGAGGCTTTTCATAAAAAGACAAATTATAAAAATTTCCAGGAAGAGGACTATTTTTTTAGTCATATTCTGCACCGTAATTAATTTTCTTTAAATTTTTACCGAATTGTAAAAAGACTTGTAAATTTTTACCGAATTGTAAAAAGACCTATAGCTAACTCGTTATTAAATCGCAAAACTTTAACAAAGACGCAAGGTATATAAAGGATTTATTTAAAATAAATGTGTCAAAAATTTGGTTATTAAGGAGTTTGTGTACTAATTAGGTTCCAAATTTAAATATTTTATATTGTTAATAAGGAAACATTTTTTTAAATATTTTAGATAATTTAATGAATTTTAGGGTTGTAGAAGAATTAATTTCATCGTTAGATATGTCTATGGGATCTGGCTTCTCTAACGATAATCAGAATAATTTGTCTGAATGGGATTCGTGTTTACTTAAAATTGGTAAATACAGAGACAAATCTGCTTTCAAGTCTTTGTATGAACACTTCGCTCCTAGATTGAAATCGTTTTTATTACGCATTGGCTCGGATGAGTCCGCTGCTGAAGAAATTTGCCAAGAAACAATGATAATGGTTTGGCGCAGAGCTGAAACATATAATCCAGAAAGTGCTGGCGCAAGCACATGGATTTTCACTATTGCTCGTAATAAGCGTATTGATAAATTACGAAAAGATAGTCGCCCCCTACCTAATTTTAATGACCCCTTATTCTACCAAAAACCTATCGACAAAAGTGATGACATATTACAACGAACCGAGGAAGAAAAAAAAATTAAAAATGTTTTAAAAAATTTACCTCCAGAGCAGGCCAAATTGATTCTTTCTGCGTATTATGATGATAAGTCGCATAGAAAAATAGCTGAAGAAACAAATTTACCGTTGGGCACTGTTAAATCACGTATACGTCTTGCCATTAACCGATTGCGAACACAACTTGAAGATTTTGAAGGATAATCAGTAGTATAATGAATAAGCAGAACACATTAACCCTGGTAGAAACGTTATTGATTGATTATGCTAATGGTACTCTCCCACTAGCCCTTGAAGTTCTGGTTGAGACACACATTTCGATGAATCCAGTGAGCGCTAGATCAATTCGCATGCTTTTACAGTTAGGTGGAGCACTTTTAGAAAATTCTGAACCAATTTCTTTGTCAGAGGGTAGCTTTGAGAAATTAATGGCTGAAATTGATTCTGGTTTTGATAAAGATCGGGAAATTAACAATAACGTAAGTAATGATAACAAATTATTACCCCTTCCATTACGTAATTACGCTCAAGATATAGATAGCCCCAAAAGCTGGAAACGTATTGGCATTGGTCTTTCAGAGCAAGCGATTAATTTTGGTGATGATTTCGGTAGCACAAAATTATATAAAATTTCCCCAGGATGCAGTGTACCAAGTCATTCTCATGACGGTAACGAGGTAACATTGGTGTTGTCTGGAGGTTTTACTGACGAATACGGGACGTATGGACCCGGCGATATTTCAATCCAGGAAACAGGGGCTGTACACAAACCCGTTGCGGACGAAGATGGAGAATGCATTGTTCTTGCCGTAAATGAAGGCCCCATAGTGTTAACTGGTCCAGTTGGCAGATTATTAAATATGCTAATTAAATGAAAACTTTTCGGCAGCTACAAAAAATATAATGTAATATTACTAAACTAGTAAAAAACTTAAACTAATGCAGGCTATTATTGTTAGATTTAATCGAAGAGAACCCATAAATGATTTAAAAGTTCCGTTTTTGATAAAGAATCTGTCCATAAAATAAGACGCAACAAATCCTATTATTAGCATCCAAGCGGTATTACTCCAGAAAAATTTTAATAAAAATGAAAACCAACCAATAAGTGATGGGACCACTGAATATAACAATACCCATTTATCAGACGAGATGATTGTTTTCTTAGAAGCTATTCTTCCCCAATGCAGTCCACCTAGAAAACTTAAAATAATAGCCCCATATATATATAAAGCTGATTTTGCGATAACTACTGCTTCCACATTTGCTATAGAGATTGTTACAGCTAATGCAATGAATGGTAGACTGCCTAAATACCCCAAAACATTTGCTGTTTTTGTTAGATATATTTCTTCTTGATTATTGGTGCTTTCATCCATAATTAATATACTCATTGACTTGCAATTTAAGATTATTTGAAACTTACGATATAAGAGGTTAAAAATTATGTGACCTTAAGCTAAAAGTAATCTATACGAAGTTTCATAATATTAGATTATTTTTCTTATAATCTTTTTGGAGCAATAATTGTGGATAAATCCGTTAAAAAAGTAGTTCTTGCATATTCTGGAGGTCTTGACACATCTGTGATTTTGAAATGGCTGCAAACTAATTATAATTGCGAGGTTGTAACTTTCACAGCGGATATTGGTCAAGGTGAAGATATCACACAAGTCAAAAATAAAGCTAAACTACATGGAGTAAAACAAATATTTATTGAAGATTTACGAGAAGAGTTCGTATCTGAGTTTGTTTTTCCGATGTTTCGTGCAAATGCAATTTATGAGGGTGAATATTTGCTTGGAACTTCTATTGCGAGACCGTTAATTGCGAAGCGCCAAATAGAAATTGCCCGGGAAGTAGGAGCAGATGCAGTATCTCATGGAGCAACCGGAAAAGGTAATGACCAGGTTCGATTTGAACTTGGTTATTATGCGCTACAACCTGATATAAAAGTTATATCGCCATGGAGGGAATGGGACCTTAATTCTAGAACTAAGCTAATAGATTATGCAGAAGCAAATCAAATATCTGTCCCTAAAGATAAGAGAGGAGAGGCTCCATTTTCAGTTGACGCTAATCTTCTGCATATATCAGCAGAAGGCAAAGTCCTTGAAGATCCTAATGTCCCTGCAGAAGAATATGTATTTACTAGAACAGTAGACCCATCCAATGCACCGAATACTGCTGAGGAGATTAAAATTGAATTTGCCGCTGGGGACCCAATCGCATTAAATAATAAAAAAATGTCTCCGGCCTTACTTCTGGCGCGCCTAAATGAGTTGGGGGGGAAGCACGGTATTGGTAGATTAGACTTGGTTGAAAATAGATTTATAGGAATGAAATCAAGAGGAATATATGAAACACCTGGAGGGACTATATTACTAAAAGCTAGACGGGCGATGGAATCACTCACGTTAGACAGAGGTGCAGCTCACCTAAAAGACTCCCTAATGCCTAAGTACGCTGAGCTTATATATAATGGCTTCTGGTTTTCTCCAGAACGAGAAATGTTGCAAGCGGCAATAGACCATAGTCAGGCCTCTGTTAATGGAGAGGTTAAACTAAAACTATACAAGGGCAACGTAATGATGATAGGAAGGTACTCTTCAAGCTCACTCTACTCTGAAGACCTTGTTACTTTTGAGGAGGGTAACGCTGATTACAACCACAGTGATGCTGAAGGATTTATTAAATTAAATGCTCTTCGATTACGAGTAGCTGAGATGGTTCGACAGAAAAATAAGAATTAGTGATACTTTTATTTTTTATTCTGGCAAATAATACCAACTATCCCCTCTTTACTTAATTCTTTTAAATATACTTTTTGTCTGATTGGTATTGAATATCCGCTGTCATTAAGTCCTCCTTCACATTCAACAGATACTATTTGATATTTATTTAAATTATTTGAATGTTCCTTATATTCTCTTACCGCATCAGTTTGAGCCACTACAGCTAAAATTCCAACTAATATTGATAATTCCATGTTTTAATTTCCCCAATAAAGATGCTTCAACCTTTAAATGAAACTAAAAACGTGGAATGTGACTTTACAATGGCCAAGTTTAGGCAAAAAAGCACATTTTTTAAAAAATGTGCTTCTGCTCTTTATTTTTGATAATATTTTTAAATCACAATCTACTAGCAACATTCTCCCAATTCACCAAATTTTCTAAAAAATTTGAGAGATATGCCGGACGCTTGTTTCGAAAATCAATATAATAAGAATGTTCCCAAACATCACAACCTAACAGTACTGTTTGACCAAAACAAAGTGGATTAACGCCGTTTTCAGTTTTTGTGACTTTCAAAATCCCATCTGCTTCTTTAACAAGCCAACACCAACCAGAGCCAAATTGTCCAGCACCAGCAGCACTGAAGGCTTCCTTGAAAGCGTCTATGCTTCCAAAGCTCTCTTTGATTAATGATTCTAACTCAGAAGGCATGCCAGTTTTAGACGGTCCCATCATTTCCCAAAATTGCATATGATTCCAATGCTGTGATGCATTATTGAATATACCATTTTGCGCAACCGCATTAGCATCATAGGTTCCGGTTACAATAGATTCTAACGTTTCTGTTTCCCACTTAGTGCCAGCAATCAATTTGTTTCCATTATCAACATATGCCTTATGATGTAAATCATGATGATATTCAAGCGTTTCAGCACTCATACCATGTTGAGCCAATGCGTCATGAGCATAGGGAAGGTCAGGAAGTTCAAAAGCCATTTTAATCTCCATAAATTTAAATTGTTATCAATTATTTAGGCTAAATTGAAGTAAAAGCCAAACCATCTGATAAAATAATTTTTTTTTAGGATATTTTTTTGGGGTCGCTTATCATTCGAATATATGAATAAATTATTTACCATTAAATATTTAAGGACCCACATCTTATGATATCTGAAAAAAATTCCTTACAGCACCATATGTTTATCGAAACTTTTTTAGGACAGACCCCAAAGATTAACCAAACTGCCTTTATATCTAAATCAGCCGCAATAATTGGAGCAGTAGAAATTGGCAAAAACTGCTCAGTTTGGCACCATACAACAATCAGAGGAGACGCAAATTTTATAAAAATTGGGGAAGGAACTAATATACAAGATAATTCTGTTATCCATATCGATTCCGCAAAATTTCCTACAATAATCGGAAACCATGTTACAATTGGACATTCTGCAATCATTCATGCTTGTACACTTGAATCACATAGCTTTATTGGAATGGGTTCAATAATTATGGATGGTGCAATCATAAACAGTTTTTCAATGGTTGCAGCAGGTACACTAGTGACCCCAGGTAAAAAGGTACCCAAAGGAGAGTTGTGGGCAGGGTCACCTGCAAAAAAAATGAGAAACTTAACTGATGAAGAATTCGAGATGATTGAAATTTCTGCTATACGGTACATTGAAGTTGGAAAAGCTGCTAGATTAGGAGAAAGTGCAGGACCATTTTCTCATTTTTCCATTAAGCCAATCCCCAATGAAAATTAAAAATATATTGCTGAGTTGGTATTGCTCTTCATTATGCTAAAAATCAAAATCCGCCTGCTACAAAACCTGAATAGGCAAGTCTTAAACCAACTATTGATAGCACTATACCAAATATCTTACGAAGCTTATCGCGATTAATCCTATCGGCTGTTTTTGCACCAATTATCGCCATAAAAAAAGATGTGGTTGTAAGACACAATACTCCTGGAAGCCAGACATAGCCAAAAGAGTGAGTTGGTCTTCCAGGCGCATCCATGCCCATTATAACAAAACTTGTCATGCCAGGAATAGCAATCACTAATCCGATAAGAGCTGATGTCCCAACAGCTCTATGCATTTTCCATCCAAAAGAAATTAGTGAAGGTACCATTAGCGAACCTCCTCCAATGCCAACTAATGAAGATAAAAGACCAACTGTTCCGCCAATCAATGCTCTAAATAAAATATTGGGTAGGCCTTTTCTCAATACGATGTTTTTTAAAAGAAATATAAATCCAAAAATAACACACAATGAACCAAAAAGTATTTTTAAGGAAGAATTATCCAATAACCGTGCAATCATTGCGCCTCCACACGCACCGATAAATACGTACAAAGCAAACTTTCGAACGGCAAAAAAATCTACATTTCCAAGAGCCATATGTGTTTTTGCAGATAAAAAAGATGTAGGGATAATTACAGCTAACGATGTGCCGATAGCTGAATGCATCGCTGTTACCACCCCTGTCTGAGTTTGCGTTAGAATATATGCAACCAATGGAACCATAATAATCCCACCGCCAACACCTAAAAGACCGGCAACAAAGCCGGCAAATATACCTGTAAGTAATAAAATGAATGCAATACCAAACATATCATTTAAAAATAAATCGAGCATTTTGCTCCTTTAACAAGAAATTTGCTAATATTTTATAATTGAGTTAATTGCTCATGAATGTTTCATGTCGATAGGATAATTTTTATTATAAAAGTTTTAACATTGTTCTGCTAATATGTCTCTGTTCTTACTAGTTTTTGCATTTAAAACAAGCTAGCATATTCATGCTCGTGAAATTAAAAAATAAGTGAAAAATAATGGCGGTACTTGTAACAGGCGAAAAACTTGAAATTCTAATTACGGAAGCAGAAATAGCTTCTAGAATTAACACATTATCAGAACAAATCAGCAAAGCCTACGAGCAAACAGACCAACTCGTTGTCATAGGTCTTTTACGAGGGTCCTTTGTTTTTATTGCTGATTTAGTTCGTTGTCTGGATTTGCCAGTTGAGGTAGATTTTA
>CACGLE010000032.1 GCA_902573725.1 uncultured SAR116 cluster alpha proteobacterium | reverse complement strand
GAAAAAAAAACAAATTTTGAGAAAAAGTTACAGTCTAAAATACGCACCAGCGGCTGCGCGCAAGGGACTATTTATGGTGATATATTTGATAAATTTGAATCTATTAGGCTGCCAAGAGGATTAAAAATTTCTGTATCTCAAATAATTAGCCTCTCAAAAAGAATTAATACAACACCGAGTCTTTATTTAAAAGCTGGTGCAATACATGGTTGTGTGTTGGCAAGTGTTTATGAGCCTCTAATATATATGGAGGATATAGGCCGCCACAATGCAGTAGATAAGATATCTGGCGTAATGTTTCTTAAAAACATCAAACCTAGTAATAAAGTTTTTTATACAACAGGAAGACTTACCTCAGAAATGGTTTTAAAAACAGTAATCATGGGCTTGCCCATATTGATTTCACGGTCAGGTTTTACAGAAGCGGGTGTCTCTCTTGCGAGAAGGGCAGGTTTAACGCTCATTGGAAGAGCAAGAGGAGGTAGGTTTATTGCTTTATCTGGTGAAGAGCGAATTATTTTTGACTTAGAAAAGTTAAGTGACGAGGTCATTTCTGATGAACGCTCTGCACAAGGCCAATTTAATAATGAGTCTAAACTATTATGATAGATCAAATAATAGTCGGTTTTTTAGCAGGGGGGCTTGCGAGGCGTTTAGGTGGCATTGATAAATGCTTTATTCCAATTGCAAACAAGACCATATTAGACTGGCAACTGGAAAAAACCAGTCACTTTCCAAACAGAGTATTAAATGCTAACGGGGATTCAAAAAGATTTTCTCAATTTAAGTTGACTGTAATACCTGACATTTATGACGGATATTTCGGGCCATTATGCGGTATTTTGTCAATAATGAAACATACCCAAAAGCACTATCCTTCGGCTAAATGGTTATTATCTTGTGCTACAGATGTGCCGTTCATCCCCCCTAATTTAGGAGAGAGGTTGTTTGAACATGCTACTACAGCAGATACAAATATTGTAATGGCTACTAGTAATGGCAGAAGGCACCCTGTTTTTTCTTTGTGGCAATTAGAACTGTTAGAAAGATTAGAAAAAGCGATAACGAATAATGAAATTCGAAAAATTGAATCATTCACAGCAGACTTCAATACAACTTACGTAGATTTTTCTGAAAATCCAGATCCATTTTTTAATGTAAATACAAAACAAGATATTTCATACGCCAATGAAATTGCGCATACACTTAAATAACCCCAATCAAACTTCTCGCTTTTTTCAGCAGAGTTAATTAGATATATCTCTTATAATGTAGCCTTATAATTAGACGGATATTTTCCATATGGTTGAAAAAATGATAACATCTGACATAAACAATATGTTTTCAACTTATCACGCCGCACTTACAAAATTAGAAAATGGATTAGATGAGTGTTTTGAGCAATCTGTGAATGTTATTTCTCAAACAGGTCAGCATGTAATTATCTGCGGTATGGGAAAGTCAGGGTTAGTAGGACGAAAGATAGCCGCTACACTATCCTCCACGGGTACCGCCGCTCTTTTTCTACATCCAGCCGAGGCTATACACGGCGATTTAGGCATGGTCCGAGAAAAAAGTGTTGTTATATTAATTTCTCATTCTGGTGAAACGGAAGAGGTTGTCAAACTGCTGCCAGCCTTAAGGAGGCTAGATGCAAAAATTATTGCATTAGTAGGCTACCTTGATTCTACTCTTGCTAAGGCATCAAATATTGTTCTTGATGCCTCAATAGATAAAGAGGCTTGTCCATTGAATCTAGCGCCAACAACATCAACATTAACTACTCTTGTTATGGGTGATGCGCTTGCAATAGCGTTAATGAACCGTTCTGGTTTTAAGCCTGAAGATTTTGCAGCTAATCACCCTGGCGGCATGCTTGGCATGAGATTGCTCTCTCGTGTTAAAGACAGAATGGTTCAGAAAGAACTACCATTAGTGAAACCTAATATGCCAATGTCTGAGGTTATCGTTAGAATGACCGAAGCTAGATTAGGATTAGCGCTTGTTCATAAAGATAATTTATTGAGGGGTATAATTACAGACGGTGATCTGAGGCGGATGCTTGTTCTTGGAACTAATCTCTCATCCACGCTTGCAGGTGATGTGATGAACGAGTCGCCTCTCACCATTACAGAAGATGAAATGATGGTTGTTGCTGAGGAGAAAATGCTTGAGGCACGTGTTCAAAGTCTTGTAGTTGTGGACAGAAAAGGACACATAAATGGTGTGGTACAGATTTACTGATTATGAATAAACTATCAGATTTTGACTATTTCTTGCCAGCTGATTTAATTGCCCAAAGCCCTTTGCATCCCAGAGATCAAGCTAGACTGTTGCATATTTCTAGTAACGGACTGAACGAACATTTAATATGTCACCTCCCTTCCATATTAAGGGAAGGGGATTTACTTATAGCGAATGATACTAAAGTCATACCTGCTCAGCTACACGGTAAAATCAATGATAAAAAAATTGGTTTCACACTACACAAACAAAAATCCTTGGACCGCTGGCTTGCTTTTGCCAAGCCTGCAAAAAGATGTATTATAGGGTCCACTGCAGTTTTTGGAGATGGGTTTGAAGCACGTGTAGTTGATAGATATGTTGCAGGAGAAATAGAACTTGAATTTAATTGCAGTGATATTGAACTAACACGGATGATTGAGATATATGGGAAAATGCCATTGCCGCCTTATATTAAGCGTAGCCGTGATGGTGACAAGGCTGATTTTTTAAATTATCAAACACTCTTCGCGAAAAAGGCTGGTGCTGTAGCAGCACCAACAGCAGGTTTGCATTTTACACCTGCATTAAGACAGTCTATTATTGACTCAGGGTCTGAATTTGTAACCATAACTCTGCATGTAGGTGGGGGAACATTTCTTCCTGTAAAATCCGAAAATTTATCAGATCATAAAATGCATAGTGAGTGGGGTGAGATAACACCTAAAATTGCTGCTAGAATAAATGAGGCGAAACAAAAAAACAGCAGAATTATTTGCATTGGAACTACGAGCTTGCGAATTATAGAGGCTGTTTGGGCAAAATTTGGAAAGATGCAAGCTTATAAGGGAGATATAGATTTATTTATTACTCCTGGATATTCGTTTAACGTTGCAGATCTTTTACTTACAAATTTTCATTTGCCAAAATCGACGTTGTTAATGTTAGTTAGTGCATTTGCAGGTTTCAATGAGATTAAAGATGCCTATCAGTATGCCATAAAAAATCAATACAGGTTTTTCAGCTATGGTGATGCATGTTTAATAGAGAAAAAGTAGGATAGGAGAGTTATGCAAGCAAAATTCAACTTTGAGCTAATCAGTCAAGATGAAGGAGCAAGGTTGGGGATTTTGACTACTGCCTATGGACACATTGATACCCCAGCATTTATGCCAGTTGGAACGGCAGCAACTGTTAAAGGAATGATGCCTGAGGCAGTCGCCGAAACTGGAGCGCAAATTATACTATCAAATACATATCATTTAATGTTACGTCCAGGTCCGGATAGGGTAAAACATCTTGGTGGTGTCCGAAAAATGATGAACTGGAAGGGACCACTTTTAACTGATTCTGGTGGTTTTCAAGTAATGTCCCTCGGCCCTCTAAGAAAAATAGATGAAAATGGGGTCACATTTAAAAGTCATCTTGACGGAAGCCCTCATTTATTGACCCCTGAAATATCTACAGAAATTCAACATAAGCTTGACGCCACTATAACCATGGTTTTTGATGAGTGTACACCTTATCCCGCAACAAAATCGCAAGCCGCTGACTCCATGGAATTATCTATGCGGTGGGCAGTGCGATCACGAAAAGCCTTCATAGAAAGAAAAGGTTACGGACAGTTTGGTATAGTACAAGGCTCGGTATATCCAGACCTGCGATTGCAAAGCGTTCAAAGACTAAATGAAATTGGCTTTGAAGGTTATGCCATAGGTGGTCTGGCAGTTGGTGAAGGCCAGGAGTTAATGTTTGAAACTTTGAAAGTTACTACGCCATACATGAAGATTGAACAACCGCGTTATTTAATGGGAGTTGGAAAACCAGCAGATATTGTGGGTGCTGTATTAAGAGGCGTTGATATGTTTGATTGTGTTCTGCCAACAAGGTCTGGTAGAACAGGTCAAGCATTTACTAGATATGGAACAGTAAATATAAAGAATGCCCGGCACGCAGATGATTTGAGACCATTAGATGAGAATTGTTCTTGCCCTGCCTGTAATAATTATAGCCGCGGATATTTGCACCACCTTTTTAAATCAGATGAGATACAAGGTTTAACTTTACTGACCTGGCATAATTTGACCTATTATCAGGATTTGATGCGTGCTATACGAAAGGCCATCAAAGAGAGGCAATATAACACTTTTGTTTCTAATTTTTACAGAGAACAAACTCAGGGTGATATTCCTAAGATTTAACCCATAGCTTAAATTATAAACTATTAAGAAAAGAAATTTATTTTTTGTTTTTAACGGATATAATCAGAAATTGAATTATTAAATCAAGACATAGTTGATGAACTCAAATATTTACCAATGGCTAGAAAAAAAAGCAAACCTGTATGAATTTGATGAAGTAAGTATTACAGACACAAATTTATCAGATGATACACAAAATCATCTTCTTAACTTTTTAGAATTTGGTTATCATGGAGAAATGAAATGGTTGGAAGAGTCTGTCGAAAAGCGCCTTTCACCAAAAAAAATGTGGCAAAATGCAGAGAGTGCGATAATTTTTGCTAAAAATTATGGCCCTGAACACAATCCTATCGGGGATATTTCCAAAATAAAATCTGGTAATATTTCTGTTTATGCACGTTCGAAAGATTATCATTCAGTCATGAAAGGGAGATTAAAACAAATTGCTAGTCAGTTTGTTTCTAAATTTCAAGGTAGTGTAAAAGTCTTTGTTGATACGGCTCCACTTATGGAAAAACCGTTAGCAGTTAAATCTGGCATAGGATGGCAGGGAAAACATACCAATCTCGTCTCTAAAAAATTTGGGTCATGGTTATTTTTAGGGGTCATATTGACAGATGCAATTCTTCCTATAAATGGGGTCTCTGAGGATTTTTGTGGGACTTGTCGGAAATGTTTAGATATTTGTCCTACAAATGCTTTCCCAAGCCCCTATAAACTAGATGCTCGGCGATGTATTTCTTATCTTACAATTGAATTTGATGGTATCATTGAAACTGAATATCGGAAACAAATTGGTAATCGTATTTTTGGATGCGATGATTGTCTGGCTATTTGTCCTTGGAATAAATTTGCACAAAAAGCATCTGATACAAGAATGCAATTAGGACAAAAACCTGGTTTGTTACCATTAAGCAAATTGTTAGCTTTATCGGACTCAGAATTTAGAATTCTATTTTCTGGAACACCCGTTCGTAGAGCTGGGTACAAAAAGTTTATTCGTAATTGTCTAATTGCGGCTGGTAATTCATATGATGTAACACTTATCCCATTAATAATTGGATATTTAGATGATGAAACACTATTTGTACAGGCATTAGCAATCTGGGCACTAAGGCAACTATGTGAAGAAGATGAATTTCAGCGTTTAAAAAATGACCGCAATCATAGCCATAAAGAGCTCGTAAAAGAATGGAACGCAAATAAGTAAAAAGGGAATCCATAAAAGATTCCCTTTTTTAAATGCTTAAATTTAATGCAAAAAATATTAGAGAACTGTTTACAGTGAGTAATATAAATTCTTATAAATGCTTATTCTTTTTTAAACTCGTTTGATTCATTTCTGAGATCCGAAATCTTGTCTAATTTCCATAGCATTGGGAATTTAAATATTCCGCTAATACATATAATTAAACCTAATATCCCACCTATAATGGTAGCACCAATAGGTCCAACTGCTGTTGCCAATGTGCCGGCTCTAAATTCACCGAGTTGATTTGAAGATGCTGTACTGGTAGCGAATATAGCACTCACTCTTCCTCGGACAGCATCTGGTGTTATGGTTTGGGCAAGCGTAAATCTTATATTTACACTAAGCATGTCGGTGGCACCATAAATGAATAATGCAATAAGACTAAGCCAAAAAATGTCAGATAACCCAAAAACTAAAACGGATAGTGAACATATTCCAAAGGCTGCAAAAAGCAACTTACCACAATGTCGTAGTGGGCCTATGTTAGATAATAAGATACCTGTAATAACAGCTCCAATAGCTGGCATTCCACGCATTAACCCCAGACCGTTTGGTCCAACATTCAGTATGTCAGCTGCATAAATTGGAAGTAATGCTTCAACGCTACCGAGAAGTACAATAAAAAGGTCAAGAAGGATGATAGCAAGTAAAATCTTTTTCTTAGCAACAAATTTTATCCCACTAAGAAAGGGTTTTAGACCAAACTCAGCTGGTGCATGAATTTTAAACATTGGTAAGAAGAGGTAGGCTAGGAATGATATAAGTACAATTATGATACATATCCCATAAATATAACGGTCTGTCAGCGCGATTAACATACCAGCTATTAGCGGTCCTGTTGTTTTCGCAAGATTGCTAACCGTGGACGTTATGGCTACTGCTTTTTCTAAATTTTCTTTAGATACGATATTTGGAAGCAAAGCGTGTTCTGAGGGTATTTGAAATGCGCGAGCAACGCCGTGCACGAGAAGCATAAGAAAAACTAATAAAATTGGAATGCTATCAAGCAGCATAGCGATAAAAATACCAGTAAAGGCAACAAATTCTATAACAGTACAAATGAGTAAAATATATTTTCTCTGAAACCTATCAATAACAACTCCAGTTATTATGAAGAAAGCGAATGTTGGTAAAATCTGCATCAAACCAATGAGAGCTAGATAAATAGGTTCCTTTGTTTCCAGATATATATGCCAACCTAGTGCAACAGATAGCATAACACCAGCCATCCAAATTGACACCCGACCAATTAAGAACGCAATGAAATAGCGTTCAATCATTTAAATCACATTAGTGTTCATAGTATTAAAATCTGATATCTTGTCTTATCTGATGCCAACAAATTATAAACAAATAACTTTCGATGAGCACTATTTTAAGAGGCCCTAAATTATTGTGAATATTTTAAAACAACACCAAAAATTCTAAAGTTTTCTATTTAGTTAGAATGAAGCAAAAAGGAAGCACACCTGTAATCTTTATAGCATTATATAATTTAGAATAAATTATTTTTTTTGCGCACATGCGAATTTATTCAAACACTTAAGGGTACTAAGAAAAAGAAAATATTCCAATCTCTTTGCCTAAAATATTTGGGCATTTAAAATATTAATCCTGATTATAAAAGTATTTACCCTAATGATGTTTCATATTCATGTTTGCGCTGCAGAAAAACTTTTTCTGACAAAGCATGCCAACTCATGCATTCTCCGTTTGGAGAACGTCCACATATACATTTACGCTTTTCTTTTTGCTCAATTTCTTCAGGTCTATTACATTTGCAAACGCTTATGTCACGCATACATATACAGCTTAACTCGTTACCCATCTCTAAACAACCTTCTATAACAGTTAATTAAATGAAATTCATAAATCTTTACGTTGATAGGGCATAATTGGTTTTTAATAAATTGTTTTTGATTCATCTGGAGCGGCTGACCAGGTTCGAACTGGCCCTAAGAGCTTGGAAGGCTCTTGTGCTACCACTACACCACAGCCGCTTAATTTAAAAACATCAAAGTTAAACTACAAATAGTCATACCTTATTATATTAAAATTGTTAACTTATTTATTTTTTCATACGTTAATTTCAAATAACACTTTATTTAACGGAAATGTTAAACATCTATCCAGCCAGCTAGATTTTCTTTTACAAGAGCATAAATTAAATTCATCCCAAACGTACTATCATTTAAGCAGGGGACATAGGAAAAGTCATTACCGCCTGCTTCTGTATAGATTTCTCTCCCTTCCATTGCCAACTCTTCAAGTGTTTCAAGACAATCAGCAGAAAATCCTGGTGCCATTATTGCTAAGGATTTGGTATTAGCTTTGCCTAATTTATAAAGCGTCTCATCTGTATAGGGCTTAATCCAGGGTTCTTTTCCAAAGCGGGATTGAAACGTCACAGATAGCCTTTCAGACGGCCAACCTAGTTTTTCACGAACCAATCGTGCCGTTTTCATACAATGACAATGATAGGGGTCACCTAATGTAAAATATCTCTCTGGAATGCCATGGAAAGATAGCATTAAGTGTTCTGGAGGTTGTTTATGAAGAAAGTGCCTTCGAAAAGATTGTGCTAGGGAGTCAATATATACTTCATGATCATGCCATGGAGGAACAGTTCTGATTGCAGGTTGCCAGCGTTGCTTTAATGCCCATTTATAAACTTCATCGTTTACAGTAGCCGTTGTAGCAGCGGCATATTGTGGATACATTGGTAGTATTAAAAATTGGCTACACCCTTTTGATTTTAAGTAAGTAAGTTGATCAGGAATTGCTGGATTTCCATACCGCATCGCCCATGCAATCTCAAGATTAGTGATATTTTTATAGGTCTTTGCTAAATGTTCTGCTTGTAATCTCGTAGTTTTTCGTAAAGGACTGCCATCTAAGTCATCTTTTATCCAAACTTTATCGTAGGCCTCTCCCGATTTTTTTGGACGTGTATTCAAAATAATTCCATTTAAAATTATCCACCATAATAATCTTGGTGCTTCCACTACTCGCTTGTCTGATAAAAACTGCTTAAGGTAACGACGCATGGATTTTTTGTCTGTTGCATCGGGGGTGCCAAGATTAACAAGTAATAGGCCGGTTTTAGCGACTGGTGAAAATGATGGATGGTCATAAGGTATTGGTTTTAGACTCATAAAATAGCTCTGAAAGTAAAAATCAAAGATTAAGTTTATTAACTAAGCTGATAAGGCCTGATTATCTGCATTTGTTGAGACTAATGAAGGCGGTTTTACTTCTTTAAAAGTCTGGGATAATGCAATTACAAGGTCATCTATCATCTTGTCACTATGCAACGGCCCTGGGGTAATACGAAGCCTCTCTGTTCCTTTTGGAACAGTTGGGAAGTTTATTGGTTGAATGTAAAATCCATATTTCTCTAGCAAAATTTTACTTATCTGCGAGCACTTGGCGGCATCTCCAACCATTACAGGCACGATATGAGTGTTTCCAGTTAAAAAAGGCATACCATATTCATAAAGTCTTTTCTTTAGTTGTTTAGATTGACGTTGCTGCGCATTTCTCTCCATTTGGCTTTGACGTAAATGTTGAACAGAAGCGAGTGCAGCAGCAGCAAGAGCTGGGGGCATAGCTGTTGTGAAAATAAAGCCAGAGCCATATCCTCGTACCGCATCACAAATGGCATCACTGGCGGCTATGTACCCACCCATCGCACCAAAAGCTTTACCGAGAGTTCCTTGCAAGATATCTATTTCAGATTCCAGACCTTCTTGTTGGGCGATTCCTCCACCTTCGCTTCCATACATGCCAACCGCGTGCACTTCGTCAAGGTAGGTCATGGCATTATATTTTTTCGCTAAATTGACAATTTCTAAAATAGGGGAGACATCTCCATCCATAGAATATACAGATTCGAATATAATTAGTTTATGACGAGAAAAAGGTTGTAATTTTAATAATGTCTCTAAATGTTCTGTGTCATTATGGCGGAAAATAATTTTTTCCGCCCTGCCATAACGTATTCCAGAAATGATTGAGGCATGATTCATAGAATCAGAAAAAATTACAGGATTATCCAATAACGCTGAAATAGCGCTTATACTGGCTTCATTTGCAACGTAGCCTGATGTAAATACAAGGGCACGCTCTTTGCTGTGTAATGCTGCAAGTTCATTTTCCAAAGAAACGATGGTATGGCTAGTGCCAGAAATATTGCGCGTACCACCAGCTCCGGTACCGTGGTTAATCACAGAGTCTGTCATAGCTTGAATAGATCTCTTACTTTGACCCATCCCAAGATAATCATTAGAACACCAAATAATTACATCCTTAGGACCAGTATCGCTATGCCATATTGCGTGGGGATGCTCACCAGCTTTACGCTCTAAATTAGCAAAAACACGATACCTATTTTCTGCTTTTAATTGGTTGACATGTTCTTTAAATAAGGATTGATAATCCAATTAACACTCCAAAACTTTTTTCATTTTAGGTTTTAAAAACATTATATTATTAATTTCTCTTATATAACATTTTTAACTCTAGATAGGCTAGTCCTTTTACCATGTGACAAAATGATGCGCGTGGGTTTAATTGTCTACTCTGCCACTTTTATCTTAGCAGCCGAAAATTTTAGCTCTGGTATTTTGCCAAATGGATCAAGCGCTGAGTTTGTAAGCAAGTTTGCAGAAGCCTCTTCAAAGCAAAATGGTATGAAAACCATTCCCTCTGGCAAGCCAGGGTCAAGACGTGCTGCGAGTGTAATTGAGCCCCGCCTTGTGGAAATGTGCAAGGGTGTTCCTGCATGACCGCCTATATTTCTCAAATTTTCAGGGTTTATATGTATTTCTGCGGTAGGTTCGATGGCGTCTAACACGGCAGACCGGCGTGTCATTGACCCTGTATGCCAGTGTTCAAGTAATCTTCCTGTAGATAAAATGAATGGAAAATCATCATCAGGTTCTTCAGCGGGTGGAAGAGACTCCACAGGAGTGAATTTGCCTAAGCCTGATTTTGTTGGGAATGAGTCAGAAAAAAGTAGGTCTTGCCCGTCAGAAAACTCATTTTTGCAAGGATAGGTTACAGCACCTTCACTTTCTAACCGTTCCCATGTAATCCCGTTCAGGGAGGACATGACGATTCGCATTTCAGAAAAAATATCTTTAGGATGTTGGTAATTCCATTCAAGACCCATCCGTTTGGCTATTTCTTGAATGATCCAGTAATCTTGTTTTGCATTTCCAGGCGGAGGCACAGCCTGCCTTCCAAGCTGTACTCTTCTATCTGTATTTGTAACGGTACCCGTTTTTTCAGGAAATGCCGAGGCAGGTAGTATTACATCCGCAAATGCAGCAGTTTCAGTAGGAAAAATATCCTGAACAACAAGACAATCAAGTTTCTCTAGCGCAGCCCTTACATGGTTCTGGTCAGGGTCTGACATTGCAGGATTTTCCCCCATAATATACATTGCTTTTATATTTCCATTGAATGCTGCATTAGTAATTTCAACAACTGTGAGGCCCTGCTCTTTTGGTAATGGAAATTTCCAGATAGCCTCATATTTACTTCTAACTTGAGGGTCAGATACAGATTGATAATCAGGTAAAAACATAGGAATAAGTCCCGCATCAGACGCCCCTTGAACGTTGTTCTGTCCCCGAAGTGGATGTAATCCAGAGCCCTTTTTACCAATATTACCAGTCAATAAAGCTAGAGAAATAAGACATCTAGAATTATCAGTTCCGTGAGTATGTTGGGATATGCCCATGCCCCAAAAAATTATACCAGCATTCGCTTGAGCGAATTTTCGAGCAACAAACCTTATATCTTCAGCAGCAATACCACAGATTGGGGACATCGCTTCTGGGGTATAAAATTTTATGGCTTCCGAAAGTTGCTCAAAGCCCTCTGTATGACTTTTTACGTATTCTATATCATATAATTTTTCAAAAATAATTACATTTAAAATAGCATTCAAAAGAGACACATCACTACCAGGATAAAAATTGAGTGATTTTGTCGCGTATCTATCAAGTGCCTGGGCTCGTGGGTCAAGAACAAATAAATCTGCTCCTCTTTGTGCCGCATTTTTTATAAAAGTTGCAGCTACAGGGTGATTTACTGCAGGGTTTGCTCCAATAACGATAATTGACTCTGCATATTCAACTTGGGAGAATGATGCTGTTACCGCTCCTGAACCTATGTTTTCAAGCAACGCTGCAACAGAAGAGGCATGGCATAGCCGAGTGCAATGGTCTACATTATTAGTCTGAAACCCAGTGCGGATTAATTTTTGAAAAATATAAGCCTCTTCATTAGTTCCTTTGGCAGATCCAAACCCGCTCAGAGAGGATGACCCAAAATTATGTTTAGCTTTAATAAAACTTTCAGCTGCTTTATCGAGGGCTTCTTTCCAACTTGCTTCTCTAAAATGTGTAAGAGGGTTCGAGGGGTCAAAGTTTTGCCAGTTTCTTTTTGGAACATCACTTCT
>CACGLE010000031.1 GCA_902573725.1 uncultured SAR116 cluster alpha proteobacterium | reverse complement strand
GTGCCGCTTGTCCCAGATGATTGGTCAAACATTACTGCAATGACAGTGTCTTATGGATATGGTTTATCTGTAAGCATGGTACAGGCAGCGGCAGCAATAGCTGCCGCTGGAGGAGATGGTCATTTCATTTCTCCAACGCTTTTGAAACGAAATGCAAATGAAGCAATCAAAAAGATAAGAATTTTCTCAAAACAAACGTCAAAGGCTGTTCGCTCTATGATGCGACTTGTTGTTAGCCATAAACTCGGTACAGGAAATTTTGCAGATGCGCACGGCTACCTTGTAGGTGGAAAAACTGGAACTGCGGAAAAGATCAAAAATAAAGGTTTTAATAGAAATGCAAACAGAGTTTCCTTTGTTGCAACATTCCCAGTAAATGACCCTGCTTACCTAATCATGATTATGGTAGATGAACCAGTAAAACAAAAGCATTCTCATAATTATGCTACTGCTGGTTGGGTAGTTGCACCCGCAGTAAGGGATATTGTTAATCAAATTTCGCCAATTTTAAATGTGCACCCTGTTGACATTTCAAAGCCAGAAAATAGCCAAAATCTTCTGCCACCAATGTTGCTAGATGGACAAGAGGCGGTATATGCAACTTACTAATTTATTGAACTTCTCAGATTCTATAAAAATTGTTCAGGGGGACAAAAATATAGATATCACTCACTTAACGAGTGACTCTCGAGACGTTCAGCAAGGCTCACTATTTGGGGCGATCTCTGGCGAAAAAGTTGACGGTCACAAATTTATTAATAGTGCAATTAGAAAAGGTGCTATTGCTATTTTAACTGATGGAAGAGATGTGGGGGTTCCAAAAACTGTATCAGTCTTGACAGCAAATAACGTAAGGCGAGAGTTTGCAAAAGCATGTGCTAGATTTTGGTCATTAAGACCCAATTTCTTAGTTGGGGTTACAGGTACTAATGGAAAAACATCGACGGTGGAATTTTTAAGACAAATTTGGGAACGCAATACTTGGAATGCGGTTTCAGTTGGAACTCTTGGGGTGCGATCTTCATCTAAACTTAATCTTCCTTTTTCAGGCCTCACAACTCCATCATCAGAGTATTTGTTCTCCGCTCTAAATATCTTTTGTAAAAATAATATTTCTTATGTAGCTATCGAAGCTTCTAGTCACGGGTTAGAACAAGACAGAATGACTGGTTTGAATTTTCAGGTAGCTATTTTTACTAACCTTGGCAGAGACCACCTTGATTACCATAAGGACTCAGAAGCTTATTTTAACTCAAAAGAAAAGTTATTTTTAAACTATCTTCAAGATGGAGGTCACGCAGTAATAAATATCGATGACTACTATGGAAGAAAACTGATACAAAACTTAAAAAATAGGCCAATAAATATCAAAACATTCGGTGAGCATGTAGACGCTGATTTTCGAATTGAATCAATAAAACCTACTAATTATGGACTAGAATTAGAGGTTTGCCATAATAATACCCGATATATCTGCCCTCTTGGCTTGACAGGAGCTTTTCAAGCCAAAAATATCCTTGCTGCAGCAATTGCTGCTCATTTATCAGGGTTGCCAGTCGAAAATACACTAAGAACAATCTCTTTTCTGACTGCAATTGATGGTCGAATGCAACCTATTTATGGACACCCAAGGAACGCACTAATTGTAATTGATTACGCACATACACCAGATGCACTCGAGCAAGTTCTACTGTCACTGAAAAACCAGACGGAGCGAAAGGTTTATGTGGTATTTGGATGCGGTGGCGAACGAGATAAAGGGAAGCGCAGTCAAATGGGAAAAGTTGCGGAGCGCATAGCAGATTCTATAATAATTACAGATGACAATCCCAGAAATGAGTCTGCAAGTAAAATAAGAAGTGATATTTTAGCTGGTTGCCCTGACGCAACACAAATAGCTAATAGGGATGAAGCAATAGAATTTGCAATCAACCAATTACAAAACTCTGATAGTCTTCTAATTGCAGGTAAGGGTCACGAAAATCTGCAATTGATAGGATCAGAAACACTACCTTTTAACGATGCTGTTGTTGCCAGAAATAGCGTAATACGTTTACGTGAAACCATTTTAAAATCAGAGGCTAAAAAATGATGTCATCATTAAATCCTTGGGATTTAGCTGCTATCTGCTGCGGTTACTGGCATCTTGGTCAGACCCCCTCCAACTGTTTCACAAGGGTTGAAATTAATACAAATCAAATCAACGCAAATGAACTATTTATTGCTATAAACGGCGCTAATAGAGATGGGCATGATTTCGTAAAAGGATTAAGAGCGCCTGCTGCAGCAATTGTTGAAAGGCCTGTAAATGTTGCACAGGTACCACAGCTAATTGTCAAGTCAACCAAGGATGCACTTTATAAATTAGCAACTGCTTTTATAGAAGAGACAAATGCTTTAAAAATAGCGATAACGGGGTCTGTTGGGAAAACCGGCACAAAAGAAATGCTGGCAACATGTCTAAGGCAATTTGGTACAACGCACGCAAATCAGGGCAATTATAATAATCATCTAGGTGTGCCTTTAACGATATTATCAATGCCGCCTTCAATTTCCTATTTAATTACCGAAATAGGTATGAACCATAAGGGAGAAATAGCACCATTAAGCTGCCTAGTTAAGCCAAATATAGCAATTATAACTAAAATATCTGAATCTCACATAGGCCAATTGAGATCTTTAAAGGAAGTTGCAAATGAAAAGGCCACTATCTGTGCTGGCATAAGTGTAAATGGTTGCATAATACTACCTCGAGACGATCAGCAATATTCTATTTTAGAGAAAGCTGCTATTGAAGCAAAAATTAATAACATCATTAGCTTTGGGAGAAACTCAGAAAGCACTATCCAGCTAATCTCAAGTTATGTTAAAGAAACACACGGCTCTACCACTAAGAGAATAATTTCATTCAAAATTTTAAACAAGACCTATGAACTAAGTATTGGAATGCGGGCAGAACATTGGGCAACTAATGCTCTTTCTGTGATTGCGGCTTGTTACTTTATGGGTCTCGATATAAATACCGCTTGCGATAGCTTAAAAAATCAAACAGCTTTAGCAGGAAGGGGTGCTGAGACCAAATTAGTAACCAAGGATTTTACAACTGTTATCATTGATGATGCGTATAATGCTTCCCCATCTTCAGTCATAGCAGCACTAGAGGATTTTGCCACACGGCCAGAAAGAAATAAAATTGTAATTCTCACAGATATGCTTGAATTGTGCGAGTTTAGCAATAAAATGCATTTGTCTATAGTGCCTCATATAGTCAGTACGCGCCCATGTTCAGTAATTTTAGTGGGTACTGAAATGAGTAAAATTAAAAAATCTCTTCAACCTTTCACCAACGTTTATGCATATTCAAATGTGGAAGAAGCTAAATTGGGTTTCATTCCGACCATAATAGACGCTGATTTAATTCTCATAAAAGGCTCGCACGGCTCAGGCGCTCATCTTCTTGTTGAGCATCTAAAATCTCTTCATAATAAGGAAATGCAAAATGTTGTCTGAGTTGCTTGCGCCATTGAGTGCCGAATACCAGATATTTAATCTTTTCAACTATATCACTTTTAGAACAGGTGGTGCTATTCTAACAGCCCTTCTAATATCTTTAATTCTTGGAGCTCCTTTTATAAATTGGCTAAAACAGCGACAGTCCGAAGGTCAGCCTATAAGAAATGATGGACCGGAAACACATTTTGTTAAAAAGGGCACACCAACAATGGGCGGACTGCTAATATTATGTAGTCTTGTGATTTCTTCTCTTTTATGGGTACCACTTAAAAACCCTTACCTCTGGCCAGTTTTAACGATAATTATAACTTTTGGCTCCATCGGCCTTATTGATGACTGGATGAAATTAAATAGGAATACCAGTAAAGGGCTAAGTGGGAAGCGAAAGTTAATTATCCAACTAATAATCTGCATATTTGTAAGTGTGGTTTTTATAGAGCTATCACCAGATGAGTTGCGTTACAGTGTTGCTTTACCATTTTTTAAAGAGCAAATTCTCCCGCTTGGTTTATTTTATATCCTTTTTTCAAGCTTTGTAATTATAGGTGCCTCGCATTCAGTGAATTTAACGGATGGGCTCGATGGTTTAGCAACTGTCCCTGTAATGATAGTTGCCTCCTGTTTTGTGCTATTTTCTTATCTTTCTGGAAACATTAATTTTGCGTCCTATCTGCAGATTAGTTACATCCCAGGAGTGGGAGACCTCGCAACCTTATGCGGTGCTCTTATCGGGGCAAGTCTTGGTTTCTTATGGTTTAATGCACCACCTGCTAAAGTATTCATGGGAGATACGGGGTCATTGGCATTAGGAGGAGCACTTGGAGCTATTTCGGTAGCAACACGACATGAATTTGTCCTCGCCATCGCTGGTGGACTATTTGTTGTTGAGACTATTTCCGTTGTTTTACAGGTTGCCTCTTTTCGTTTATTTGGGAAACGAATATTCCTTATGGCACCACTACATCACCATTTTGAAAAGAAAGGTTGGGCTGAACCAACAATTGTGATCAGATTCTGGATTATTTCAGTGGTTCTTGCCCTAATCAGCCTTTCCACCCTGAAATTGAGATAGGAAGTATAGCTTATGTTAAGTAAACGAACTTTTTTACCTATCAAACACTCACCAATCCGAAAAATAGGTATTCTTGGATTAGGGAGAACAGGTATTGCTGCGATTAAACTAGCATTGAAAAATCATATCGAACCATATGTTTATGATGACAAACCAAACTTTATCCCCAATGAATACAGGAATTTCTATAAATCTTATCATGAATGGCCATGGAATAAACTTGATGCTGTTATTTTGAGCCCAGGTGTTCCTACTTATCTACCTAAACCACATGTTGTAGTTTCTCTATCCAAAAATTCCAATGTCCCAATGATAAGTGATATCGAGCTTGTAATTAGACTTCAAGGAATATCAAAATGGGTTGTTATAACTGGAACAAATGGAAAATCTACTACAACAGCATTAACAGCGCATATTTTAAAAAGTGCAGGTAAATCGATATCCGTCGGTGGCAATCTAGGCACACCAATGGCAGAGTTGGATAGCCCCGGCAAAAATGGTATAAGAGTGGTTGAGTTGTCCTCTTACCAATTAGAAATCACCCCTTCACTTAATCCAGATGTTTCTGCAATCCTTAATTTGTCACCAGACCATCTCGAAAGACATGGCTCCATGGCAAATTATGCAGCAGCCAAAGCAAAAGCCATAAAAAATGTAAAGTCTGATGGTCTTATAATACTCGGAAATAATCCTAATCTATTATCCTTATTACCTGAAAAATATACCTGTTCTTTGTATCAAATAAAAGAGGCTGACATTCCCCGAGGGGCTTGGAAGAATATAGCGTTATCGGGTTCACACAATGCCGAAAATGCTGCTGTTGCCGCACGCATTTGTAGGCATTTTGATATATCTGAAAAAAACATAAACAAATCTATATCGAGTTTTAAGGGCCTACCACACCGGTTAGAACTTGTCGCAAGCTGCAATTTGAATGGTAATCGGCTACATATAATAAATGATTCTAAAGCAACTAATGATGATGCTGCTTCAAAAGCTCTATCTTCGTTTCAACATATTTTTTGGTGTGCAGGGGGCATTGCAAAAGAAAAAAAATTAACAAATTGTATAGCGCATTTATCTCATGTTGAACGCGCTTATTTATATGGAGACTCGCAACCCTTATTTCAGTCTGAACTATCGGGATTACTGCCCATTACGCTCGCAAACAACTTAAAAGACGCAACGAATAAAGCTTTTGCTGATGCCAAACAATTTACTCGTCAACATAAGGTTGACAGTTTTATTTTATTATCACCAGCAGCTGCTTCATTCGATGCTTTCGAAAATTTCGAGGTTCGTGGCAAGCAGTTCACTGATTTAGCAAAAATATTATGCCAGCAGGTCAAAAATAAGGAGGCCTGCTAATGTTTGACAGAACAGACAGATCCTTAATCGGAATTTGGTGGTGGACGGTTGATAGGTGGCTTCTTAGCATAGTACTTGTTCTAATGGCACTAGGCACCATCCTCGTAATGGCCGCCAGCCCACCAGTAGCAGTCAGAATTGGCCTACCAGAACAACATTTTGTCTGGCGACAACTGATATTCCTCCTGCCCGCTTTGTGTATGATGTTAATTTTCTCTCTAATTTCACCAAGACAAATTCGGGTTATCAGCTTGATTGGCCTTTCTGCTGCTATCGGTTTAATGCTTGTGACAGCATTAATTGGTAATGAAATCAATGGAGCAACAAGATGGTTCTCCTTGGGACCATTTAGAATACAACCATCTGAATTTGCAAAACCTTTCTTCGCTATAACTTGTGCATGGCTTCTAACTCTCTGGCGAGATGGAGAAGAATTTCCAGGCTGGATATGGGCGACAGGGATTGTAGCTATTTTAGTATTTATATTAGTATTACAGCCCGATATAGGCATGACATCAGTATTTGTGCTCACCTGGGGATTCCAAATGTTTTTAGCAGGAATGCCAATGTTACTTGTTTTAATAGCAATTGCCCTGGCACCCTTATGTTTATACGCAGCTTATTTGTTTTTGCCTCATGTAGAAAAACGGATAGATAGGTTTTTCGATGGTGGAACAATGCAAACAACTAAATCAATTGAGAGTTTCTCTCAAGGTGGTTTCTTTGGGGTAGGCCCTGGCGATGGCCAGGTGAAATTAAACCTACCAGATGCTCACGCTGATTTCATTTTCTCAGTTGCTGCAGAAGAATATGGCGTTCTAGCATGTTTATTCTTAATCGGATTGTATAGTTTTTTTCTATTAAGAGGATTTGAACGCTCCGCTATTGGTCCTAGCTTATTTAATCTACTAGCTGGTGCAGGACTAATCATGCAATTTACAGTGCAAGCTTCTATACATATGGCGTCTTCAGTAAATTTAATTCCTGCAAAAGGAATGACTTTACCCCTGATAAGCTATGGTGGTTCATCACTAGTCGCCTCTAGCATAACTGTAGGCATGATTTTGGCTCTTACACGGGATACCAGATATATGATTGGAACAGATGATGACGTCTAACCGAGTTATACTGGCTGCTGGCGGAACTGGTGGACACATTATTCCTGCCCTAGCAGTTTCCAATGGTCTTTTAAAAAACGGGATCGATTGTAAATTCTTTTCTGATAAGCGTGGCTTATCATTGATAAAAAATGTAACTCCTGGACAACAGGTTTTTAATATTTCTGCCGGTTCTCCTTTTTCTGGAAATGTTTTTCAAAGACTAATAGCTACCATTAAACTCTGTTTTGGCGTAATTCAGTCTTTGTTTTACATTATTCGTTTTAAACCATTTTGTGTCATTGGCTTCGGCGGTTATCCTTCAGCACCTCCTTTAATAGCCGCTAACATTTGTAGACTTCCTAGTTTGCTTCATGAACAAAATGCTCGAGTTGGCAGGGCGAATCTGTTTCTTGCTAAAAAAGTAAAAGTGATGTTGATAAGTTGGGAAAATAGCAGACCACTCCCTTCAGACACACCTATTACTCTAACTGGACTCCCCGTGAGAAATATATTTTTTGAGTTGCCTAATTATAAAGCAAAAAGAGAATTCAGCATAGAACACCCTTGCCATATATTGATAACAGGAGGATCTCTTGGAGCAAAAGCATTTGCTAAAATTATCCCTGAAGTAATTTCTTTTCTTCCCAAGAAGATACAAAAATCAATTATAATTACGCAACAGGTGCGTGAGGATCAGCTTTCTAAACTCAAGAGAATCTATTCCTCGATGTCCATTAGACATTTTTGTTCTACATTTTTCGATAACATGCCGAACCAAATGGCAAAGGCCGATATAATAATATCAAGAGCAGGAGCTGCCTCTATCGCAGAGATAGCAGCAATTGGAAGAGCAGCATTACTTATTCCCTTCCCATATTCTCTAGATGACCATCAAATATATAATGCCCGAAGTTTAGCAGACAAAAATGCTGCAATTTTTTTGCACCAAAAAGAAATTGAGACAGATCCAAGGATACTCGCGAAAGAACTACTATCACTCATAAAAAACCCAGTGAAATGTGAAAAGCTAGCCGTAAAAGCAAGGAAACTTGCGCATAAGCATGCTCTTAATGACATAATTTCATCAATAAAATCATTCCAGCAAATGAATTCTGGAGGGATAAGATGACTGCTCTTCCGTTAACAATAGGTACTATTCATTTCATTGGTATTGGCGGGATCGGAATGAGTGGCATTGCAGAGATATTATTTTCTCTTGGATATCAGGTCCAAGGAAGCGATATAGCTGAAAATAATAATGTAAAACGTTTAAGAAAATTAGGGATAAAAATCTCAATACCACAAGAACCACAAAATATTGACGAAGTTGCGTTCGTTGTTGTTTCAACAGCTATAAAGCCAAATAATGTTGAGTTAGAGGAAGCTAAAAGGCAATTTTTGCCAATAGTACACCGTGCAGAAATGCTTGGAGAGCTTATGAGACTGCGTTGGTCAATTGCTATTGCTGGAACTCATGGCAAGACCACCACGACATCACTTGTCGCGACAATTCTTGAGGCAGCTGGGTATGACCCTACTGTAGTTAATGGAGGAATTATTCAAGGATGGGGAAGTAATGCAAGATTAGGTCTTGGTGACTGGATGGTAGTGGAAGCAGATGAGAGTGATGGGTCATTCTCCAAGCTTAATCCCACTGTAGCAGTGGTAACTAATATTGACTCCGAACATCTTGATTATCACGGAAACTTTGAGAATCTTGAATTAGCCTTTGCCAATTTTTTAAGAGCTATACCTTTCTATGGGTTTGCATCAGTATGCATTGACCACCCCTCGGTTCAAAGACTAATTCCTAAGATTTTGGATAGGCGGATAATTACCTTTGGCTTAGCCAGCAATGCAGACGTAAGAGCGAGTAATGTATATTCCAAAGATAGAGAAATGATTTTTGACTTACAATTATCCGATCGCATTGCAATGGGGGGAAAAGAAAAAGCAAAATTTCGTTTTTCCATGCTTGGAAAACATAATATCCAAAATTGTCTTGCTGCCATTTCCGTTTGCCTTGAGATGGGTATTGATATTGCTAAAATAGAAAAATCACTATCAGAATTTAATGGCGTAGCAAGAAGGTTCGACTACAAAGGATGCGTCAATAATATAACTATTATTGATGATTATGGACACCATCCAGTTGAAATAAAAGCAGCATTATCAGCTGCAAGGCTATATTGCGATGCAGGTAAAGTCATAGCTGTTGTACAACCCCATCGATATAGTAGAGTAAAAGACTTGTTCTCTGATTTTTGTGCCTGCTTTAATAATGCTGACATTACGATAATAGCTGATATCTACGCTGCAGGAGAGCCCCCTATTCCAGGGTTTGAGAAAGAGGATTTAGTACGAGGACTGCATGAATTTGGAAATCGAAATGCAATAACACTGAAGAGCAAGGATCAACTAGCAAAGTTGATAAAAGCAAGCGCAGAACCAGGTGATCTTGTAATTTTTCTTGGAGCAGGAACAGTTACAAGCTGGGCGAGTGAATTACCAGAGCAACTCGCATCGATGTATACGCAGGAACTGGCAAAATGACTGTAAAAAATCAATCATCGTTGACAAAACAAAGTTGGCAGAATGTTCGCGGTAAACTTAACCCAATGGTAGATTTAGATAAGCTTACATGGTTTGGGGTTGGTGGTCCCGCAGAATGGCTTTTTGAACCCGCTGACATAGAAGACCTTAAACTGCTTTTAAAGTTATGCCCGAAAGAAATTCCAATCCAAGTATTGGGAGCAGGCTCAAACATACTGATTAGAGATGGCGGTATTAGAGGCATTACTATAAAATTATCAGGATTTTTCACGAAAATTAATTTCTATCAACCGCACAAAATTATTGCGGGGGCGGGTGCTAGTGACGCTGATGTAGCAAGATTTGCAGCTAAAAATAAAATCTCAGGATTAGAATTTTTAATTGGTATTCCTGGAACAATTGGCGGTGGCTTGAGAATGAACGCTGGTGCCAGCGGAAGTGAGTTCAAAGATATTCTTAAATATGCTTTTGCCATCGATAGAGACGGTATCCAGCATGTTGTAAACGCTGATGATTTAAAAATGGCCTATCGACATACGCAAACACCAAAAGACTGGATATTTACACACGCTGAATTTTTTGGATACAAAGGCAACCCAGAAACCATCCGTAAAATAGTAAAAAATAACTTAGCACACAGAGCCGATGCACAGCCATTAGGGAAGCGGACCGGTGGTTCTACCTTTGCCAATCCAAAAGGACATAAAGCATGGAAACTCATTGACCAAGCTGGATGTAGAGGTCTCACAGTTGGCAAGGCACAAGTATCAGAAAAGCACTGTAACTTTTTAATAAATAACGGCGGTGCAACTGCTTTAGAAATTGAGGAACTCGGTCTTGAGATTTGCCAGCGTGTTAAAAGAAACTGTGGGATCAACTTACGCTGGGAGATCAAACGTATTGGCCAAATAAAAAAGATAAATGAGGAGCTAGCAAAATGAGTGGGCTTCCCAAAATTGGAATGCTTTATGGGGGCTGGAATTCTGAGGCAGAGGTAAGCAGAGCATCTGCACATTTCTGTACTACCATCGCTAGAGAATGTGGGTACGACGTTATTGAAATTGAATTTGATAGAAACCTTCCATTTTACCTCAGCGAAAACAAAATAGACATTGTATTCAATGCTTTGCATGGAAGGGTCGGTGAGGATGGTTCAGTGCAGGGATTACTAAATATTTTGAACATACCTTTCACCCATAGTGGTGTAACAGCATCAGCACTCGCAATGGATAAACACTTATCTTGTAAATTATTCGAAAGCGCTAATATTCATACGCCACCTAAAATCTTACTAGATGAAGGAAAGTACGTTACGCCTTTGGACTATTCAGGCCCTTATGTTATCAAGCCAAAAAATGATGGTTCTAGTGTTGGAGTAGAAATTATATTAGATGGAAGATTATGCGCCAGAAAAATGTGGAGTTTAGATACAGAATTAATTGGAGAGCATTACATTTCAGGACGCGAACTAACGGTATCTGTATTAAATGGAAAAGCTCTATGCGTCACTGAAATTATAGCGAATGCTGATTTTTATAATTATAAAGCAAAATATGAAATAGGTGGCTCAAAGCACATTCTTCCAGCAAATATTCCAGAAAAGTGTGCCCTTAAGGCAAAATTATGGGCTGAGAAGGCTTTTAATCTGATTGGATGTCGTGGTGTAGCAAGAGCTGATTTCAGGTGGGAAGAAGATACAGATAAATTATATTTACTCGAGCTAAACACACAACCAGGTATGACACAAACTTCTCTTGTTCCAGAACAGGTATCCTTTTGTAATCTTAGTATGCACCATTTAATCAACTTATTAATTGAGGCTGCACAATGCGACTAGACAAGCACTTTGAATCTGATGGCATAAAAAAAATTTCCGTGTTTTCAACTAGAAGATATCTGTACAATCTTCTTTTTATAGCCCCACTTGCAGTAATAAGTATAGTTCTTTTCAATTGGTCAGATATCAAATCGAGCATTCAGCACGAAATTGCAGAACTCGGATTTAAGCTCGAAGTTGCTGAAATTAATGGGCGCAACCATACAACACATAAAGAGCTCTCAGATGCTTTAGGACTCAAAAAAAACGAACCTATATTATCTATTAACCTTTCAGAAAAAAGAGAACAAATTGAGCAATTAGGATGGGTAGAAAAGGCATTCGTCCAGCGCATTCTCCCTAATAAACTTAGACTTACTATTATTGAACGTAACCCAATTGCGTTACTTCAAACACAAAATGGGCACAAATTAATTGATCGAAATGGAGAGATTATTGCAGGCGCTAAACCCGAAATTTTTGGCCACCTGCCTGTTGTTTCTGGTGAAGCTGCCGCACTGAGTGCTAATGGTATTATTGAAATCTTAAAGACAGAACCCGAGCTCTACTCTGAAATTTGGGCTATTCATTATATTTCAAAAAGGCGTTGGAACGTGCTTATGAAAAACGGAATAACAATTAAGCTCCCAGAAATTCAAGCAGGCTTCGCATGGTCTAGACTAGCAAGATTCGATTATAAAAATCAAATAATACAGAGGGACCTAGCTGTAATTGACATGAGACTACCCAACCAAATT
>CACGLE010000030.1 GCA_902573725.1 uncultured SAR116 cluster alpha proteobacterium | reverse complement strand
GCTTCCACTTTGAATTCCCTCTTCAATCTATCAACCAAGATATCAAGATGAAGTTCTCCCATGCCTTTCATTATAGTTTGACCGGATTCATTATCTGACGACACCTGGAAGGACGGGTCTTCCGCAGCAAGGCGTTGAAGGCCTGCGGACATCTTTTCTTGGTCATTCTTAGATTTCGGTTCAATTGCTATCTCAATGACGGGGTCGGGAAAAGTCATGGTTTCAAGAACAACAGGTTTTTGGGGATCACAAATGGTATCTCCAGTGGTTGTCTCTTTCATCCCTGCAAGGGCCACAATGTCCCCTGCAAAAGCCTCCTCAATTTCCTCTCTATTATTTGAATGCATCATCATCATTCGTCCTACGCGTTCTTTCTTCCCTTTAGTAGAATTCAAAAGAGAATCGCCTTTCTTAAGGCAACCAGAATAAATTCTTAGAAAAGTTAAGGAACCAACAAATGGGTCATTCATTATTTTAAATGCAAGTCCTGTAAATGGGTCAGTGTCATCTGCTTTTCTAGGGATATCACGCGTTTCTGTATCGTCACCTGGGGCAAACCCTAAATAGTCGGGGACATCCTTTGGACCAGGCAAAAAGTCGATAACTGCGTTTAACATGGGCTGAACGCCTTTGTTCTTAAAGGCTGAACCACATATTACTGCCACAAAATCCATTGCTAATGTGCCTTTACGAATTAAGCTTTTTATGGTCAACTCATCAGGCTCTTCGCCTTCCAAAAATTTTTCCATAACATCATCATCTTGTTCCACAATTACTTCTATCATGTTAGCACGCATTTCTTGCGCTTTATCTAGAAGCTCAGGACGAATATCTTTAATTATCCAGCTAGCACCCAGATCTTCGGTTTGCCAAACCCATTCTTTCATAGTTACCAGATCTATTAGACCGATGAACTCACTTTCAGAACCGATTGGCATTTGTATAGGAAGGGGCGTAGCACCTGTGCGGTCAGATATCATCTGGATACAGTTAAAAAAATCAGCTCCAATTTTATCCATTTTGTTAACGAAAACTACACGAGGCACTTTATATCTATCAGCTTGACGCCAAACAGTTTCTGTTTGTGGTTCGACCCCTGCATTAGCATCAAGTACGCAAACAGCACCATCCAGAACAGCAAGAGACCTCTCTACCTCTATCGTAAAGTCCACGTGGCCGGGCGTATCAATGATGTTAAAACGAAACTTGGCTTCATCAGCATCTTTTCCATACTCCGGGGTAGGGTTTTCTCCATCTTCCGTGCGAAACCAAAAACAGGTGGTTGCAGCTGAGGTTATAGTAATCCCCCGTTCTTGCTCTTGTTCCATCCAGTCCATAGTGGCATTACCATCATGGACCTCACCTATTTTATGTGAACGACCCGTATAATATAGAACACGTTCTGTTGTGGTCGTCTTTCCCGCGTCTATGTGAGCCATTATCCCAAAATTACGATATCTGTCTAATGTATATTCCCGCGACATTTATTTAACTCCTGAAACCTTTTACCAGCGATAGTGCGCAAATGCTCTATTTGCCTCAGCCATTTTATGCGTATCTTCACGCTTTTTTACTGCATTACCTCGATTATTGGCAGCATCAATGAGCTCAGCAGATAATCTGCCAATCATTGTTCGTTCACCTCGCTTGCGCGAACTATCAATGAGCCAGCGAATAGCTAGAGCTTGCGCTCTATCAGACCGTACTTCAACTGGCACTTGATATGTAGCCCCTCCAACACGCCTGCTCCTAACCTCCAAATGAGGACGAACGTTTTCCAGTGCGTCATGGAAAACTTTTACAGGCTCATTACCTGATTTACTCTCGATTTGTTCGAAAGCACCGTAAACAATGCTTTCAGCAAGAGACCGTTTTCCATCAAACATTAAGCAGGACATGAATTTTGATACTACCACATCTTTAAATTTAGGGTCAGGAATGACCTCACGTTTTACTGCGCGATGACGACGAGACATAATTTCCCCCTATTTCGGCCTTTTTGCGCCGTATTTAGAACGGCGTTGACGGCGATCAGACACACCCTGAGTATCGAGCGTTCCTCGGATAATATGATAACGAACACCAGGCAAATCTTTAACTCGTCCTCCTCTTATAAGAACAACAGAATGCTCTTGTAAATTATGCCCTTCACCAGGGATGTAACTTGTAACTTCAAACCCATTTGTGAGGCGAACACGAGCTACTTTACGGAGTGCGGAATTAGGCTTTTTCGGTGTTGTTGTGTACACTCTTGTGCACACACCGCGTTTTTGAGGACAAGCTTCCATCGCTGGAACTTTATTTCTAGACACAGGCCGGTTTCGACCATATCTGATAAGCTGGTTTATTGTTGGCATATTAGGCCCTTTTAACAAAACAATTTTCTAAGAAGACCGTTTGTGCTCTCAAAGCATAAATGATCATTAGGTATTTACGATACCAACCGCTTGTAAACTAGACCAAGTGTTTGGAAATATAAAAAAAGATTTATTCCACTACCAAAATCCACAAGAATGGGCGGATACTATTTTTTGTGAACGAAATGGTCAAGCTTTTATTTACATTTCGCTCATTTTTATTTAATTTAATCCCTAATATTTTCGCATTAAGATTTAACCCTCAACTACTTCCTCTATTTCTTCATCAGCAAAACCATCTGCTTCATCTTGCAAAACTTTTGCATCTGCTTGAGCTTTTCTATTACTTGCAATGATATTATCTCGGTCAGCAGCAACTCTTCTCATTTTATTTATAACAGATCCAGTGCCAGCAGGTATAAGTCGGCCCACAATTACGTTTTCTTTAAGGCCTTCAAGTCTATCTTCGCGACCTGAAACAGAGGCTTCTGTTAAAACACGTGTCGTCTCTTGAAATGATGCCGCCGATATAAATGAACGAGTTTGCAATGAAGCTTTTGTTATACCAAGCAAAACAGGTCTCGCAATGGCTGGTCTAAGACCCTCTTTTTCGGCCACCTCATTAGCAAGGATATATTCTTCTCGTTCGACTTGCTCTCCAACTAATAAGGTCGTATCGCCGCCATCTTCAATTTCAACTTTTTGAAGCATCTGACGGACAATAACTTCAATATGTTTATCATTAATTTTCACCCCTTGAAGTCTATAAACATCCTGGATTTCCTTAACTAAATATTCAGCGAGTGCCTCTACTCCAAGTATACTAAGAATATCATGAGGTACAGGAGAGCCATCAAGCAAGAGGTCCCCTTTGCGCACTATATCGCCCTCATTAACTGCTAAATTACGACCTTTTGGTAGAAGATATTCCACTGCATCTTGTTTTTGCTCGAGAGGAACCACCCTTATCCTCCTTTTAGCTTTATAATCTGCTCCAAATTCCACACGACCATCAATTTCACTTATTACAGCAAAGTCCTTTGGTTTTCTGGCCTCAAAAAGCTCAGCTACTCTAGGAAGCCCTCCAGTGATGTCACGTGTTTTTGAAGATTCTCTGGGAATCCTGGCCACTACTTCACCAGCCTTTACGTCAGTACCATTGTCAACGGATAGAATTGCTCCAACCGGCAAGAAATATCGAGCTTCCATTCCATTTGGCAACGATAAAACCTCACCGTCATTGTCACGTAATGTGATCCTTGGTCGTAAGTTTGCCGTGTTGCCTGATTGTTTTGTTTCAATAACCTCCCTGCTTACAATGCCTGTGATTTCATCAGCAGCCTCCCGCATTGTTATACCTTCTGAGAGGTCAACATAATTTGCTCTTCCGCTAACCTCGGTTATAATTGGGATTGTGTAAGGGTCCCATTCAATCAATACATCTCCAAGATTAACCATATCTCCGTCCTTAACAAACAGTTTGCCTCCATAAGGTAACCTATATCTGGCACGCTCTCTATCTTGCTCATCTATGATTAGGAGTTCTGAGCTTCTTGACATCACAATAGGACTTCCGTCAGAACCCTCAACTATGCTTACGTCAACCAATTGAACTTTACCGGCTATCGTTGTTTCAATATTATTTTCTTCTGCACCTCTTTGTGCGGCGCCACCGACGTGGAAGGTACGCATAGTGAGCTGCGTTCCAGGCTCACCTATTGATTGTGCCGCTATCACACCTACTGCCTCTCCTATGTTAACTGTTGTTCCACGTGCCAGGTCTCGACCATAACAAGTGCCGCAAATTCCTACTGGTGCATTACATACCAACACAGACCTGATATAGGCTTGATCTAAACCACACTTATCAATATCCTCCAAGTGGTCCTCTTCGACCATTTCACCTTGCTTTACAATGACCTCGTTAGTTTCAAGATTTACTAAATCAGCGGCGAGGTATCTGCCCAATATTCTATCTGAGAGTGAGTCAACGATCTCACTCCCATTAGTTGCTGGCCGAATTGTTATTCCCTCTGTTGTGCCACAATCTTCAACTGTGATAATGCAGTCCTGCGCGACATCCACAAGTCTTCTAGTAAGATAACCAGAATTTGCTGTTTTCAAAGCTGTATCCGCTAAACCCTTTCTTGCGCCATGTGTCGAATTAAAATACTCCAACACATCTAGACCCTCTTTAAAGGAGGACTTAATTGGTGTCTCAATAATTTCACCGGACGGCTTTGCCATTAACCCTCGCATACCTGCTAGTTGTTTGATTTGAGCAGCGGAGCCACGCGCACCTGAATGAGCCATCATCCATACAGAGTTTACAGGTTTGCCACTTTCGATTGTAGATATACTCTTCATCATTTGTTCAGCCACTAAATCTGAACAGCGAGACCACACATCAATGACTTTATTATATTTTTCACCTTGAGTAATAAAACCATCTAGATATTGACTCTCAAACTCAGTCACTTGTGACTCTGCGTCAGAAACAAATTTTTGCTTAAGATCTGGTGTTTTCAGGTCAGCTATGCCAAAAGAAATACCTGATTTACAAGCCTGGCCAAATCCTAGAGCCATAAGTCTATCACAGAAAATTACTGTATCTTTTTGACCACAATGTCGATAGATAGTGTCAATCACATTAGTAATTTCTTTTTTTGTCATTAACTTATTCACTAAATCAAAAGTGATGTTCGGATTATCCGGAAGCAAATCTGCTAGTCGAGCACGGCCTGGAGTAGTATCCATTACTTTTGTGACCCGCTCACCAGAGCTGTTAAATGTGGATACTCGTGCTTTAACGTGAGCCTGAAGACTTACTGAGCCATTATCAAGTGCAAGCAAGATTTCTTGTATATCCGCGAACGCCATACCTTCACCGTCTTCCCCATCCCGTTCCATTGTGAGGTAATAAAGACCTAAAATAATATCTTGTGAGGGAACGATAATAGGCTTTCCGTTTGCTGGGCTAAGTATATTATTCGTTGACATCATCAAAACACGCGCCTCTAATTGGGCCTCGAGTGACAGAGGAACGTGCACAGCCATTTGGTCACCGTCAAAATCGGCATTGAAAGCCGTGCAAACAAGCGGGTGTAGTTGTATAGCTTTTCCTTCAACCAATTTGGGTTCAAAAGCCTGTATCCCGAGCCTATGTAGTGTAGGCGCTCGATTCAACATTACCGGGTGTTCTCGGATAACTTGCTCTAATATGTCCCATACTTCAGGACGTTCTTTTTCTACCATGCGCTTGGCGGCTTTTATTGTACTGGCAAGTCCATATAGCTCAAGTTTTGAGTATATGAATGGTTTAAACAGCTCTAGTGCCATTTTTTTCGGAAGACCACATTCATGTAGTCTAAGCTCAGGACCAACAACTATTACAGAACGTCCGGAATAGTCAACTCGCTTTCCTAGCAAATTTTGACGGAATCTTCCCTGCTTTCCTTTTAACATATCAGATAATGATTTAAGCGGTCTTTTATTCACCCCGCTTATAATTCGGCCGCGCCTACCGTTATCAAAAAGGGCGTCTACTGCTTCTTGCAACATACGTTTTTCATTTCTCACGATAATATCGGGCGCACGTAACTCCATTAACCTTTTTAAACGATTATTTCGGTTTATTACACGACGATACAAGTCATTTAAGTCAGAAGTTGCAAAGCGGCCACCGTCTAGTGGAACTAAAGGGCGTAACTCTGGCGGGATAACAGGGACCACATCCAAAATCATCCATTCTGGTCGACATCCACTTTCTAAAAACGCATCTATCAATTTTAAACGCTTCACTAATTTTTTTCGCTTCACCTCGGAACCTGTCTCACGCAAGTCCGTTCGAACTGATTCACGTTCCACTTGAAGATCAATTCCTGATAAAATAGTCTTTATAGCCTCTGCACCAATTTCTGCTTTGAAGGCATCGTCCCCATATTCATCTTGAGCATCATAATATTCTTCCTCACTCAAAAGTTGACCTCTTTGAAGACTAGTCAAACCAGGCTCAAGGACAACAAAATTTTCAAAGTAAAGAACTTTTTCAAGATCTTTCAAGGTCATATCGACCAAAAGTCCAATTCTACTCGGTAATGACTTTAGAAACCAAATATGGGCCACAGGCGCTGCCAAATCTATATGACCCATCCGCTCTCTTCGCACTTTAGAAAGAGTTACTTCAACACCACATTTTTCACAAATTATCCCGCGATATTTCATACGCTTATACTTTCCACATAAGCATTCATAATCACGTACAGGACCAAAAATTCGCGCGCAGAATAAACCATCTTTTTCAGGTTTGAATGTTCTGTAATTTATAGTTTCAGGCTTTTTAATTTCCCCAAATGACCAAGATCTAATAAGGTCCGGTGATGCTATTGAGATTTTAATTTTATCAAAACTTTGTGCAGATTTTAGCTGACCAAATGGGTTCATCAAATCATTCATCATTTAGACTCCTATCGCCTTCTTTAAAACTAGGGAAAACCAATATGTTTTTCTTTTCTTATTATGAGCAACCAAACATCCTTGCTCCAAGTAACTATTTCTCAATATCATGAAGATCTACGTTAAGACCCAATGAACGAAGTTCCTTAACAAGTACATTGAACGACTCCGGAATTCCCGCTTCGAAATCATCATCACCTCTGACGATGGCTTCGTAGACTTTTGTTCTACCAGATACGTCATCAGATTTTACTGTAAGCATCTCCTGTAGGGTATATGCCGCGCCATAAGCTTCCAAAGCCCAAACTTCCATTTCTCCAAACCGCTGACCTCCAAATTGTGCCTTTCCGCCAAGAGGTTGTTGCGTAACGAGACTGTAAGGGCCTATCGACCTAGCGTGAATCTTTTCATCAACAAGATGGTGCAATTTCAGCATATAAATATAGCCTACCGTTACAGGCCTATCGAACTTTTCTCCGGTACGTCCATCAATTAACCATTCTTGACCTGCTTCTGACAACCCTGCCTGCTTGAGTAAATTTAAAACGTCAGCTTCCTTTGCTCCGTCAAAAACCGGTGTGGCCATGGGAATACCTCTAGTTAAAAGACTTGACTGCTCTATTATTTGAGCATCATCCATATGTGCAATTGTTTCATTATATTGGTCTTTAGGATAAATTGCCTTAAGCCTATCCCTCAAAGGTGTGAGGTCATGAGAAGCTTTAGCAGCATCCACTGCCTCACCAATTTGTTTTCCAAGCCCTCTTGCAGCCCACCCCAGATGCGTCTCAAGAATCTGACCAACATTCATTCGAGATGGCACACCTAACGGGTTAAGAACAATGTCAACGGGCGTTCCATCATCTAAATAAGGCATATCCTCGGCTGGCATTATACGAGAAATAACTCCCTTGTTACCATGCCGTCCAGCCATTTTATCGCCAGGCTGTAATTTACGTTTTACTGCCACGAAAACCTTAACCATCTTCATAACGCCTGGCATTAATTCATCGCCTCGTTGCAACTTATCAACCTTATCTGAAAATCTTCCATCCAGCCTTTTTATGGAGTTTTCAAAATCTGTTATCTGAGCCTCAACGCTTTTTTGTACATCATCATTTTGTACCGCAATTTGACGAAGCTCTGGGTTTCTTAAGCTACAGAGTTTATCTTTATCAAGCTTTTCACTTACTGATAATGAGGAGGGCCCTGCAGCAACAATTTGACCGTCTAATATAGACATCATTCTGCTCGCGAAACCCTTTTCTAAAACATTTTGCTCATCATCACGGTCCTTCGCCAAGCGTTCAATTTCAGCCCGTTCAATTGCTCTCGCACGTTCGTCTTTTTCAAGGCCTCGTCTTGAGAAAACACGCACCTCGACAACCGTTCCCGCACCTCCAGGTGGCACTCTCAAAGATGTGTCTCTTACGTCAGAGGCTTTTTCACCAAAAATAGCTCTAAGCAATTTTTCCTCTGGTGTCATCGGACTCTCACCCTTTGGTGTGACCTTTCCAACCATTATGTCACCAGCATTGACTTCTGCCCCTACATATACAATACCAGCCTCGTCTAAATTCTTGAGAGCCTCTTCTCCTACATTAGGAATATCGCGGCTAATTTCTTCTTGCCCGAGCTTAGTATCACGCGCCATTATCTCATACTCTTCAATGTGAATAGATGTGAAAACATCGTCCCTAACAATCCGCTCATTGATAAGAATTGAGTCTTCAAAATTGTATCCATTCCATGGCATGAAAGCGACCAGCACATTTCTTCCTAAAGCCAATTCACCATCTTCTGTTGAAGGACCGTCAGCGATAATGTCACCCGTATTGATTCTATCGCCAACTTTAACCAGTGGGCGCTGATTAACAGTCGTATTTTGGTTTGAACGTTGAAATTTAAGCAAACTGTAAATATCCACTGGAGAGACATCGTCATTGCCACTATCTTCATCTGCACTTATAACTATTCTCGTTGCATCAACCTGGTCTACCAATCCTGAACGCTTCGCAATAATTGTAACACCGGAGTCGCGAGCAACACGAGCCTCCATCCCCGTTCCTACAGTTGGCGCCTCAGCTTTCAAAAGTGGAACAGCCTGACGTTGCATGTTGGAGCCCATTAATGCTCTGTTAGCATCATCATTCTCAAGAAATGGGATTAGAGCAGCAGCAACAGAAACAAGTTGTTTTGGTGAAACATCAACAAAATCGACATCTTCTGGTTTTGCAAGACTTATTTCTCCGGCACGTCTGACTGGAATTAATTCTCCTACGATATTACCATTGCTATCAAATTCTGTGTTAGCCTGAGCAATCCCATATTTACCCTCTTCCATTGCTGAAACATAACGAAATTCATCTGTCAATTTTCCATTTTCTACTTTCCTATAAGGTGTTTCAATAAACCCATATCTATTTATTTGAGCAAATGTAGCAAGAGAGTTTATCAAACCAATATTAGGCCCCTCAGGTGTTTCAATGGGACAAATTCTCCCATAATGTGTGGGATGAACGTCACGCACTTCAAAACCAGCTCTTTCTCTCGTAAGCCCCCCCCGGGCCCAAGGCTGACACTCGTCGCTTATGTGTGATTTCTGAAAGTGGGTTAGTTTGATCCATAAATTGGGATAACTGTGACGACCCAAAAAACTCTCTTACAGCAGCAGATGCTGGTTTAGCATTTATTAAGTCTGCTGGCATAACTGTATCTATTTCAACAGAACCCATGCGTTCTTTTATGGCTCGCTCCATTCTGAGCAATCCAACACGGTACTGATTTTCCATCAATTCACCCACAGAGCGCACCCGTCTATTTCCAAGGTGATCAATGTCGTCAACATCCCCTCTTCCATCCTTTAACCCAATAAGTATATTAAGAACTGCTAAAATATCTTCTTTACGAAGAATTCGCATCTCATCATCAGTTTCTTGCTCAAGTCTAGAATTTAATTTTACGCGTCCAACAGCAGACAAATCATATCTTTCTTTGTCAAAAAATAAATTATTAAATAACTCGTGGGCGCCCTCTAATGTCGGGGGCTCTCCTGGGCGCATAACACGATAAATATCCACCAATGCCTCTGCCCGGCTGTTGTTTTTATCTACGGCAAGGGTATTTCTTAGGTTGGCTGAATAATTAACATTGTCTATTCGCAATATATCAAGTGTGTTTATGCTCTCATTATCTGCAAGCTCAAGGAAGTCTTTTGTTATTTCATCTCCTGCCTCTGCATGAACAATTCCGGAGGACAAATCAACAACATCTCTCGCGAGAAATTTCCCAATGAGGTCATCTTCTTCTATTCGGATAAGCTTGAGGCCAGCTTCCTCCAGTTTTTTTAGACTTCTTGGAGTCAGTTTTGTGCCAGCCGATACAGCCACTTCTCCAGTCTCAGCATCGACAATATCTTTCTCCACTTTCGTACCGCGCAAAATTTCGGTGTCGAATGGCTGACGCCAAGTATCCTTAATTTTACTTACTTGATCTGATAAATAATAAGTTCCAAGAATCTCTTCTCTACTCATTCCTATAATTTCTGAAGGTTCAATTTCTTGCCCTTGTTTTGTTGCAGTCTCAACTTTTTGAAGCGAACGCTCGTCCGGGAGAGCCATCATAAAAGTTGTTGCTGGTAATTTGCGTTTACGGTCTATTCTCACATTTAGAATATCTTTTGCATCAAATTCAAAATCAAGCCACGAGCCCCTATATGGAATTATCCTGGCCGCGAATAATAGTTTTCCTGATGCATGCGTCTTTCCTTTATCATGATCAAAAAATACCCCTGGTGACCTATGCATTTGAGAAACAATTACACGTTCGGTGCCATTTATGACAAATGTGCCATTATCAGTCATAAGGGGCATATCACCCATGTAAACGTCTTGCTCTTTGATGTCTCTTATCGATTTTGCTTCAGTATCTTCATCAAATTCCCATATCACAAGTCTCAGGGTAACCTTAAGGGCAGAGGCATATGTTAACCCTCGCTGCTGACATTCATCTACATCATATTTTGGCTTCTCAAGCTCGTAAGATACGAATTCTAAAACCGCCCTTCCGGAGAAATCATTAATTGGAAAAACAGATGTAAATGCTTCTTGAAGTCCGGTTTCAGTTCTTTCAGGGGCAGATGTTGCCATCTGCAAAAACTGATCATAACTTGATCTCTGTACTTCGATGAGATTTGGCATGGAAACAACTTCTGAAAGTTGACCAAAACTTCTACGAACACGTTTGCGGCTATCAAGAGTACTTACATTTTGTGCCATTATAACGATATCCCTTTTTTCTTTTATAACGTTGTTGATATCTGATTAGATTAATAATCACATAATTTATGGTGCAGAGCTTTAAATACCTGTTCCCAAAAATTAGTTGCTTTTTACAATTCTTAAGAAACTTAATATTATCCTATGCATCGAATCACCATACTGATTAACCAGTCTGGTGATTCAATCAATTTTTCTAGAGCGTAAATATTTATTTTAGCTCAACTGTTGCGCCAGCAGCTTCAAGCTTGCCTTTGATCTCTTCCGCCTCATCCTTGCTGGCACCCTCTTTTACAGACTTTGGAGCTGCTTCCACGAGATCCTTAGCTTCCTTCAAACCAAGACCGGTTATAGAGCGAACTTCTTTAATAACATTAATTTTGGAAGCACCCGCAGAAGTCAGAACCACTTCAAATTCCGTTTTTTCCTCAGCTGCCCCAGCACTTGCTTCGCTACCACCGGTCACTGCAGCAACGGCTACAGGAGCAGCTGCGGACACACCCCACTTCTCCTCTAGTAACTTTGCTAAATCAGCAGCTTCTAACACTGTTAGCGCAGATAGATCTTCTGCAATTTTTTCAATATCGGCCATTATTTTCTCCTTTTGGCTTTAACTTCTGATCATAAGAAAACAAACACTTACCCAAGATTGTCTGCACGTGCTTTAATTACACGAGCTAATCCACCAACAGGTGCAGCAATGACGCTAGCCAACTTACCTGCCGGCGCCTGCAGGATTCCGACAATCTTTCCACGTAATTCGTTCAAAGATGGCAGCTTTGCTAGCGCAACCACCTCATCTTTTGAAAGAATTTTTCCATCAAGACCACCGCCAATAATCGAAACTTTGTCATTAGTCTTAGTGAATTCGAAAACGGTTTTAGCAGCAGCCACAGCATCCGAAGATGTGCAAACTGCTGTAGGCCCGTTAAAAAATTCTGTTAAGCCTTCAAATTGTGTTCCTTGAAGCGCTATTTTGGTAACCCTATTTTTTGTTACTCTATAGGTCGCCCCAGCTTCACGCATTTTTTGACGAAGCTCGCTGCTTTCTGCCACTGTCATCCCTATTTGATGTGTTACGACAACAGATGTTGCCGCTCCAAACGTAGATTGAAGTGTCTCGATCAGTTCGGCTTTTTCTGTCCGATTCATCTGATCTTCTCCTTAGTTATGGGGGATTTCACCCCCGGTTACACCAGAGCGCAAAAACGGACCGTAATCCGCATTCACACCGTTGGCCTGCCCATCGAAGCGAAAGCACCAATCTGCTATGCCCCATCTATGCAGGTTATTAAGTTGAGTATCAACCCCTGCAGTCTTGGACAGGTTAGGAACAAAAACTGTTCCCCCTGCATTCAAGCACTAATGTGTGCCAGAATTCTTTTTTACTCAAACGCCTGGAACTTATCCTGTTGTTTGAGCAGCATCAATAAAAATACCGGGTCCCATAGTTGAACTCATGGTAACTTTTTTCATGAATGTGCCCTTTGCTCCAGTTGGACGAGCCTTTTGAATTGCGTCCAAAAATGCTTGTGCATTCTGTGCTATTTTATCTGCATCGAAGCTAGCTTTGCCTATACCCGCATGAACAACACCTGCTTTTTCAACTCTGAATTGGACTTCACCAGCCTTTGCAGTTTTAACGGCCGCTGCTACATCTTGGGTAACTGTGCCCAGTTTTGGGTTTGGCATAAGGCCACGTGGCCCGAGCACTTTCCCGAGGCGGCCAAC
>CACGLE010000029.1 GCA_902573725.1 uncultured SAR116 cluster alpha proteobacterium | reverse complement strand
CGCCAGTTAATTGCAACCCTGAGCCAAAAATTGAAAAAATTGTTTGATCGATAGACGCACGCGCAAAAATAAGATTAAATTCCAGAGTACCATATAAATGATAGGCAATTGCAATTCCCGCAATAAACGTTAAGTCCCCCGCTCGTAAAATGATAAAAGTTCGAAAGCCACTTTTAATTGTTGGACCATGCAAATAATTATGCGAGAGCAAAGAAAGAAACCAGCTCAATAGTTGCCAAAAAATAAACAGCATTATGAAATCGGCACATGAAACCATAAATAATAAAGAGGAGATGCAAAGCGCAAATAGGGTGAGATATCTATCATGCCCAGAGTCTTGTTGGAGATATCGTGCAGAATAGCGATACAAAAGGACACCAAATCCTGATACGAATACCATCATTACAGAAGAAAGCCGGTCCACAGACATAGCAACCTCTGGCAAGAGACTCCATCCCCAAGAAAATAAAACTATTTGATTAAATTCAGGTTCCTGAATTACCCGAGCAAGCTGCAACAGAGACACTAAAAAGCTAACAATCATTAACCACCAACTAAAAAGATAGTTGGGTAAAACTTTATTGCGAAAAGGAAACGCGGTAATCAAAGCAGCAATTAAAGGTGCAAGTGGAATTAATAATGGATATTGGTTAAGGGTCATTTTAAACGATATGAATGTTATAATATAAGCAATTTTAGTATAAATCCTTCTCGGCCTGACAGTAATTAAACCTTAAAACCTGCAAAAATATCATTAAAAAATTTTCTCAGGAAGAATCTACCAAATTTTTTTCTTGGTTAACAGTTACATCGGTTTAAGCCAATAATTTAATAACAAAATATTCTTTAGTTGGAAATTTTTTAAAAATTTTTTCAAATAATACGCATTAATTTTATACGTTCCAACATATAGTATTATCTAAATTAACCAAACGGACAGGAATTTTTTAGATGAATTTTAATGATTGGGGCGCATTAATCGCAATCTGTGTAGCGGGAGCAATTTCGCCTGGACCAAGTTTAATTGTTATTATAAGTATTTCTTCAAAATTTGGACGAAAAGCTGGTTTCCTGAGTGCAGCTGGACATGGATTAGCTGTTTTTATTTATGCTATAACTACAGCGGTAAGTATAAGTTTTCTTTCCGATGTAACAAATAGCTTTTTTTTCTTTGTAAAATTAGCAGGAGCACTATTACTTCTTTGGATGGGAGCATCGATGATGATTTCTGCAAATAATGCAAATAACGAAGCAAAAAATCCTAAATTTCCAAAAAACTTCTGGTTTGCCTTTAGAGATGGCTTTCTGATCGGTATACTTAATCCCAAAATTGCAGCTTTTTTTGCATCTCTTTTTAGCCAATTTGTTGAACCAACACAGGGTTTTTCTATTAGCCTAATAATGGCTGGTATAGCTGGCTTAATTGATATGACGGCTTATTGTTTAGCTGCACTTATTTCAAATACACCGCTAGTCAAATATCTATTTTTAAACTATGCTCGCATTCGCGATTATGTATTTGGCTCATTGCTAATCATCTTAGCCTTATCTGTTATCCAAGATAGTTTTTAAATTATAAAATTGGTTTTTCTATTTAAATGTTAGAATCTGGCTCAAGCTTCTCGAAAGCAATATTTAAAGAATATTTACGAACACCTATTGGTTTCTTGTTACTTGTTTCAATAGCTATGCCAATAGCAATGTCAGGATGGTTAGCATTGCTCAACAACTTTGTCGTCGAGAGAGCTAATTTTTCTGGTGCCGAAATCGGATGGTTACACACTATTAGAGAAATACCTGGTTTTCTTACCTTATCTATTGTTTTTGTTTTACCATTTATCCGTGAACAAAGACTAATAATTTTATCTCTTATAACTCTCGGTGGTGCTGTGGCAATGGTAGGCTATTATCCTATTTTTACTGGGCTGATGATAACTACCTTAGTAAGTTCAATTGGGTTCCATTATTTCGAGGCTGCTCAGCAAACATTGCAATTACAATGGCTACACAAAAAAAAGGCTCCTCAAATTTTAGGCTGGTTACTAGCGGCATCATCCGGAGCATCTCTTATAACATTTGGAACAATTGCAATAATTTATTCTTATTTTGATGTTACTTATAAACAAATGTACATTTATTGCGGCAGCGCAACTATTTTTCTTGCTGTGATTGCTTTTATTTTTTGGCCAAAATATCCTACTCAAAAACAAACAACAAAGAAGGTAATTTTAAAAAAGGTTTATTGGCTTTATTATGTTTTACAATTTATTTGTGGAGCAAGACGACAAATATTTTCCGTTTTCGCAGCATTTATGCTAGTTGAGAGATTTGGGTTAGAGGTCCACCAGGTAAGTTGGCTCCTTTTATTAAACTTTTCGATAAATCTAATATTTGCTCCCTTTGTTGGTTGGCTAATAGGACGTATTGGTGAGAAATGGACATTAATCACCGAGTATTCGGGACTATCCATAGTATTCTTTGCGTATAGCTTAATTTATTTTTTAGATTGGCCTGCTTGGGTTGCTGCGGCTTTATACATAATTGATCATCTTTTTTACGCGATGATGATTGCCCAAAAAACTTATCTTCAAAAAATTGCACTAAAAGAAGACTTGGCCTCGACAACAGCTGTGGCTTTCACAATAAATCATATTGCGGCTGTTTTTTTACCTGTGGTTTTAGGTTACGTTTGGATAATATCACCGCCACTAGTTTTCATATTAGCAACATTTCTAGCGTTATTATCTTTGATTATATCCTTCGCAGTACCAGAAAATCCTTTTCCCGGCAACGAGACGATATTTTCTAAAACTTAAATGTTATTTCATGGACAACATAATCGCTAATGAAATATAAATGGAATTATAAATATGCCCAAAGCTCACAGCCACTTTTCGGCGAAAATCCATCGTTAATTTGCCAAGAATATAAAAATTTACCTGCCGTTGATCTAAGCCCGTCCTTATTTATTGGAGATGGAGAGGGAAGAAATAGTCGATTTATAGCGAATTCAAATATAGACGTGACCGCCATTGATTTTTCAGGAGTGGCAACAAAAAAAGCGCTTAAAGTAGATAAGAAATTAGGTGTTCAGGTAAATAGATACGTTGCAGATGCAAAGTATTGGAATGATAAAAATAAAAAGTTTCAAAGTTGCTTTATGATTTTTTTGCATGTCCCTAAAAAAGAAAGACAAGCTATTTTTTCCAATATCAAAAAGATTCTTAATATAGGAGGAAATTTATTCATTGAGGGTTTTTCCGTCCAACAGATGCAATATCACTCCGGAGGTCCGCGTGACCCAAATTTACTATATGACACCGAATTAATCGTAAAAGAACTATCTTCATTTGCCTTAATCAAATCAAATGTTACAGAGGAGTTTCTCAATAATGCACCAGGCCATGTTGGACTTGCATCGATTAACAGACTACATTTTACTAAAACGATACCTTAAAGTTATTTTTAAAGGAAAATTTTTATGAGCAAATATGTTTTTATTCTCTCTGCATTGCGCTCAGCTATTGGAGGTTACGGCGGAGCATTGAAAGATACGTCTCCAATCGACCTGGGCACTAGAGTTGCTAGCGAGGCCATTAAAAAGTCAGGCCTTAGTCCAGAACATATAGGACATGCTATTTACGGCCATGTTATTCACACTGAACCGAAGGATATGTATTCTCCAAGATGCATAGCAATAGGTGCTGGTCTGTCAGAAACATCATCCGCTTTTCTGGTTAATAGATTATGTGGTTCTGGATTACAAGCAGTAGTAAGTGGCTACCAACTAATCGAACTCGGCGATACTCAAGCTGCTTTGACAGGAGGGGTTGAGGTTATGTCACGCTCTGGTTATCTCCTTCAGAATCATCGATTTGGTTCCAAAATGGGTAATGAGCCTATCAAAGATATGATGATGGGAGCGCTTCATGATCCATTTGACGGCGTCCACATGGGAATTACTGCTGAAAATATTGCTAAGGAATATAATATATCTCGCGAAGAAATGGATAGGTTTGCTTTAGATTCACAAAACAAGGCGTTAGCGGCAGTAAAAGCTGGTCTTTTTAGGGAGCAAATAGTTCCTATTGAAATAATGAAAAATCGAAAATCAACAATGTTTGAAGAAGATGAGCATATAAAACCAAACACTACGATAGAGAATTTAGCAAGCTTAAGAGCTGCATTTGAATCAGATGGATTAGTTACAGCAGGAAATTCCTCAGGAATAAACGATGGTACTTCCTCAATTGTGTTGGGAAATGAGAGGTTAAGTAAAATTTCAAAAAATGCACCATTGGCTAGAATAGTAAGCTACGGATTTGGCGGAGTTGCACCTAATATAATGGGTATGGGGCCAATCCCAGCAAGTAAAATGGCTCTTGAGAAAGCAAAGCTTAAAATAAGTGATCTGGATTTAATTGAGAGTAATGAAGCTTTCGCAGCTCAGGCGTGCGCAGTTTCCAAAGCTCTCAAACTGCCACAACAAAAAGTAAACCCAAATGGGGGTGCTATTGCTCTAGGACACCCCATCGGAGCGACGGGTGCAATTATACTAACCAAACTCGTTCATGAATTAATACGCACAAAAGGAAGATACGGAATGGCCACAATGTGTATCGGTGGTGGCCAAGGAATAAGCGTAATAGTAGATTGTAAAATTTAAATTAATACTAATATTTAATTGTAACGCGGTCATACAAAAGGTAAGTAAATAAAAATCAATATTTAGGTTATTGAATTTTACAATTAAATTCTCGTTGACATACAGTTTTTGGGCTCTCAGTGGATACAACAATGCTGTCTTCAGGTTTTTGCGCTTTATAGTAACAGGACGTGCTGGTAGGCGTTCTTTCTGTCTTACTTAATCTGCATATTTGATATTTCACTTCTTGCTCCCTCTCCTTTTTAGAAACATATGTTCTGCCCTCTGCACTTGCGTTCATAGGTACGGAAAAGCAAAACAATATAATGCTAGATATTGCTAGAAGCCATTTTATCTTTATCAATACTTCAAACCTCCGAACTTAATTTTTGTTTGTCTTCATCTGACCCGGGCAAATAAGCTTTGCCCTGCATTGCTCGAGCCCCTAGATACTTCATTTCCTCTGATTTAGATTCAGCCAAAAGATTTAACCTATTCTCTATTAACTGCTCAGCTTGTTCTAATGTTTCTGCCTCTATTTCCGCAATTCCATCGATAATCCAGTGAACTTTAACTTTCATATTTTTCCTATCCTTCACTATTGAAACTAAGAGACTGTAAAATTAACGTCATGCATTTATACTACTATATCATTTAACCAAAGAAAGTTTTTCAAATATCGTGCCTGCTCTATCTTGCAATTCAACCAATGATTTGGTTTCAACCTTATCCGCCGCCTCATTGCGTTCTAAAATTGCCCCTTCAAGCAAAAAAGCACTTGCTATTGAATACCATAAATATGCTTCTTCAAAATTCGGTTCCTCAGAAATTTCTTTATAAAAGAGTGCTAATTCCATAAGGGCGGATCTGTCTCCTGCATCTATTCGATCCGCAAGCGTTTCAATTAATTTTTCTCTGGTCATTTTCAGCGAATCTTCTGGTAGTATGTTCTTTAAATCTTCGCTAAGTTCTCTCGCAGGTTCAATACCCCCGAGGTAAGCCGACCATGCCCAAAACAGTGCTTGCTGATAATTTTGTGGCCTTCCTTTCCCAGACCGGAGTAATAAAGCAAGATTATATTGGGCGTCATGCTGAGCTGCAAAAGCTTGAAGTTCAAATAAATTTACTGCGTGCTGATAATTTTTATCTTTAACCGCCTGCACTGCTTCAGCAAAAGTCACATTACTGGTAGTAATATCTGCTAAAATCAACTTTGAAGGAAATATCAAGGATAAAAAGATTACTAAAAAAATAATTGGTTTAGCTAACGCTTTTAAGCACATAGGCTTACCGGCCAGCCATCATAACAAGCTGAAGGTAAAAAATACGAGTCCGAAATTTAGATTCTCTTCTTTTTTCATAAACGACGATCCTGGGGCGAGAAGAATTTGGCTTCTGAAATTCAACGTCCATAGTTTCAGGTAGAAATACACCATTAGCTTCCAATGTGCCTCTGGGGTTCATAGAAAAATCATAATTAAATTTCTCATCTATCCATATTCTTGCTAACACCCTACCGAGGATATCAGGCAGTTGCTCTCTTACAGCTTGCCTATCTGCAAGGTACAATTCCTCACTTACCAAAGATAGAGTAGGTAATTCTCGCTTTTTTTTAACGATCGCTGGTAAATTTCCGTTCTTTAGCGGAACCAAAGCATTAGAGTTATTGCTATTCATATCTGCTTCCAAAACATTTTATAACCTTTATTGTTATGCCATAAATTCGCCAGTAAGAAAATAGTGTTATTTAATCAATATGAAAATTCCAAAAAAATCAGCTAAAAATTTTTAAATTTTAGTTTGTTCGGCATGAATCTTGAATTACAAAAATGCAAATTAAAACTTATTTACCTTGAGGAAAGCTTTTTATGATCAATATCATTCGAACCGGACTAGACGCCTCTAATAAAGAAATTTCAACAATATCACATAACCTCGCTAATGGTTCTACTATAGGATTTAAAAGAAGTTCTGCAGGTTTCACAGACATGTACACAGAACAAGTGGAATTGAGAAATAATTTAGATTTAGGAGTTGGCACAAGGTTCGTAAATGCGCAGCGTAATCATCAACAAGGTAGTTTCATACAAACCAATGGGGCACTTGACCTTGCCATAAATGGCTCAGGTTATTTTCTTGCTCAAGGTATGGACGGAGCTGTCTCATACACTAGAGATGGATCCCTATCGATTGATAATGAGGGTAATATAATTTCAAGTGATGGCCAACTTATTCTGTCAGAGACTAACCAACCCCTGAAAATTCCATTTCAAGTAAAAAATCAGGATAATCAGATTGAGTCCCTTGCTGAGGTGAGGATAGATGAAAGTGGAGCAGTAAACTCAATTTATAGCAATGGCTCAAGTATTGTTGTGGGAATTGTTGGAATGGCAATCTTTGCAAACGAAACTGCGCTTAAAGAAATAGGGATGAACCAATACTCCCCAACACCGATGTCTGGCGCCCCAAGAATTGGTAGGGCAGGTGAGCCAAATTTTGGCCGAATTCAATCAGGAGCGCTTGAGGCGTCCAACACAGATGCAACTGCAGAGATGGCTAAAATGATTAAAGCGCAACAGGCATTTTCGGGGTCATCGAGAATGCTTCAAGCTGAGGCGGATATAACTAAACGACTGATGGGATAAACTCACCTTAGAGGAAATATAAAGTCTATATGATTGATAAGAATTTTTCGTGTATCCTCGATAAATAAGTCCCCATTCACGCTAACACTTAGCTTTTCATCGAGAAAAATAGTAAGAATTATCGGCCTCCCTACAGAATTTATTGAGACGAACTTTTCATACAAGGCCTTGAAGGTATTTGGCTGCATTAAGCCTTCACATTCCATTACAGGCCGTTCTCTTGGGATAACAATATTGCCAGAAAAATTGTCTTTTTGTTGTTCGCCTGAAATGCTGGCAGGTGTTTCTATTTGCGGCCTTATTTCCACATTACATTTTCCGCGTGCTATTGTTAGTAACGTGCAGGATAAGCTTAGTTGTTCATTCTGATTTTTGTTTAATAGGAATAAATCTGCTGTTTGAACAGACATTTGAATTGAATTTATTTGAGTCCATTCCAAATTTTCAGGCGACATTTTGTTGATTTGCTTTTTGCATGAATTCTCTTAATTTTCGTACTGCTGACTTCTTGATTTGTGACACTCTCCCAGTTGTGACTTCTAGTACCTCAGCTATCTCATATACATTGAGCTCCTCAACGTAATAGAGTTGAATAACAAGAGCCTCTTTTTCAGGAAGTGTCCTAAGAGCTTCTTTGAGAAGCTCTTTCATTTCTATTTCATTAAGTTGCTCTTCTGGCGTATTTTCGTCCGATACAAACCAAATTGAAAATTCGTCATATACGCCACTTAGAGATTGGTGCACATTTGCCTGAAACGCCTGTTCCCAATCCATCATTTCCTGGTCTGAAATTCCTAAGTTTTCAGCAATTTCTTTGCTATTGGGGTCCCTACCAAGAATTTGGCGTAAATTGTCTTCAGCTACTTTCGCCTTCTGTTGCATTTGGATAGTAGTTCTACACAAATTAGATGATTTTCGAAGGTGATCTATAATTGACCCACGTACCCGTATGCTTGCATAACTAGAGAAGCTAGCACCTTCCTGGACGGTATAATTTTGTGCTGCAAGCACAAGTCCATAATAACCTGTCTGGATCAAATCCTCAATTTCGACAGAAGCATGAACCCTTCCGTAAATGTGCCAAGCTATTTTTTTAACCAGTTCGAGATTACTGGAAACAAGATCCTCAACATTGGGTTTTTGTTCAGGATAACTCGCACGCATCAGCCAACTCTCTTGTTCTGAAGTATTTGCTGATCAAAAAACCGAATTCCACCCGTTTCATTCTTGGGAGAATTTAATAAATTTTTTGCAATTTTCTGGAAACAAGTATTTTCTCTGCTATCTTTAGCATCTATAGTGATTGGTTTTCTCGTAACAATTGATTGCCGAAGACGAGTGGATAAGGGCAAATGACCAACGTAATCCAAGTTTACATCTAAAAATTTTTGGACAATTGCATTAAATTTCTCAAAATGCGCTTTTGCCTGTGTTTCACTCTGGGACATATTTACCACAACAGAAAAATTAGATAAACTAGCCTCTAAATGCGCCACCTTAATAAGTGAATAAGCATCGAGAAAACTTGTTGGTTCCCCAACTAACACAACCAACACTTTATCCGCTGCTGAAACAAATGCAAGTGAACTATCAGATGCACCCGCTGGCACATCAGCAACAAGAATATCGGTATCGTTTGCAATTTCATCAAAAAGTCTAATTGTCTGATATCTAGTCTTTTTATCAAGATTCAGCATATCAATTAATCCACTGCCACCAGATGCAAACTTAAGTCCTTTCGGTCCCGAGCATAATGTTTGAGAAATGGATACATTTCCCTTTAGCGCATCACTAATGAAATAGTCGGGTTTAACACCCAATAGAATATGCGCATTGGCCATGCCAAAATCAGCATCTAATAGAGTAGTTCTTTGATCCATTTGCGCAAGTGTGAGGCTCAGATTGACCGACATACTGGTCTTGCCAACTCCCCCTTTACCACTTGCAATTGCTATTGATGTTGTCATAATTTATCTCTTTCTACAATAAGCTTACCAGTTCAACAGTTTTCTTTCAAATATTGTGATAAAATAGCCTCACTCGCTATTGCTATAGCACCTACAATTGATTTAGTTCCCGTCAATAAAGCAATTTGCGCCCTTGCTGAAACAAGAGCAGATAGTTCAATAGGTGACAATTCACACTCATCTAGTTTAGTGAGTGCGATTAACGGCTCTAGCTTGTCAAAAAGAGCAGTTTGATGAGAAATCATTTGTTTATTAAAATTACCTGCTAATGTTTGAACAACCTTAAATTCCGATGGAGAAAAAAGATTGATTGCCTCTTCTAAAAATTTTATTGTTTTTGAGGTCTCCATTGAAATATCTAATATGTATTGTGTGCTTTTTTCTTTCAAAAGATTTGGTATGGATTTAATGCTAACCTGCTTTACGGGCATGTTAAGTAACCTTCCAAATGCTTTTAAATCGTCAGTTGATTGAGATGACGTTTCAGTAACCGACACCAACACTATTGTATCAAATTTCGCTGTTTCAGCACAACAGGCTGCTATCTTCGCAGCCAGGGTTGTTTTTCCTGAACCACTACTTCCAATCAAAGCAAAAACCCTTGTATCGTAAATATTTTCTGCAAACGGCGCAACTAACCTACGAGATAATGAACGCAAAAATGAAAATCTACCTCTTTCCTCATCCAACTCATTAAAATTGTTTGAAAATGACTCAATTAATTCCGAAGAAAAACCAGATTGCATTAATTGTACTGGCAATGAATAACCTAATTCAACTTTGAGACCTTCACGCTGCGTAATCATTAATCCTCCCATCATAGATTTTAAGGAGGAAATCTCATTTTTGAGTATTTCGAGATCATCTTTCGATACTGGAGATATTTTTTTTGAGGATAACACGTCCTCTGTAGAAACAACTTCAGAAATGGCCTTTTTTGATGTTAAATTTGGATCAATTAATTTAGAATCAAAAATTTTAGAAAAAGCCTTTACAGAAGAACGGTTTTTTTCTTTTAGAAGCAGTGAATCATTGGTAGCATGCATAGAAACTTTGCCATTTTTTTTGGTGGTTTCAATGATAAAGGCATCTTCACCTAGTTGCTCAAAAACATCTTCCATTGCAGACGCGGTGTCTTTCGCTGTTACCGTTATTGTTGCCATGATATATTATCCTTAATTTTTAACTTTGATTTTTAATTATCAGATTCAGGTTCACCAGTTATGGTTGCAACTACCTCTATTTTCCTTGTTTCAGGTAATTCCGTGAATGCTAAAACTACAATATCATCAATATGTTGACGTATTATTTTTGAGAATTCTTTTCGAATTGCGGGAGATACCACAACAACGGGTTGTCTTCCCTTTGCAGCAAGAGAGTCATTTGTGTCAGAAATCTTACGAAGCAATTGTTGAGCAAGGGTATTGTCAATTACAAGGCCCTCTTCTCCACTTTGACGGGCCATAGTAATTAGCATATGTTCTAGTTCAGACCCAAGTGTAATCACTGGCAAGGGCTGGTTAAGAGGAGAAACTTGTTGTATCAACAAACCTGCAAGTTCTGGGCGCAGCATTTCTGCAGTGTCAATTATATTTAAATTTCGGCCTGCAAGTGATGCAAGATTTTCTAAAATCCGCCTTAAATCACTAATTGGCACTCGCTCTTCTAGTAAGGCGCGTAATACTCCAGTTAGCTGATGTAGAGGTACTAATTTAGGCACTACTGACTGAACTAAATTTGGCGCAGTTTCTGAGAGATTGTCTAATAAAGATTGCACATCATCTTGTCCAATGAGTTGCCCAGCGTATTTATACAATATTTGACTGAGGTGTGTAGTCATAACGGAATCAGGTGCAACAATTACAAAACCTTTACTCTCTGCTTCAAGAACATCCTTCTCCATTATCCAAACAGCATCCATACCAAAAGTTGGGTCTTTTACCTCTATACCCTCTATCTTGATAGATGCATTTTCCCCAGGTATAGCAAGCTTTCTATCTGGATAAACATGATCCTCACCGACAATCGTCTGACCAATTCTCAATCGATAGGTATTTGCTTCTAAAGTTAGGTCATCTCGGATTCTGACAGCAGGAACCACAAAACCTAATGATTTCGATACTTGTCTTCTAATGCCAGTAACCCTGTTAACCAACGTCCCACCATTTTCTTCGTTCACCATATCAACGAGACCATAACCAAGCTGAATAGATATGGGAGAATTATCCGCAATTTCAGATAGTTCAATCTGTTCAGGCTTTGCCGCATCACCTTCCAAACGCATTTCACCCTGTTCACCGTCAACAAGATCATTTTGAGAATGAAATTGTAAATTGCGATTGACTAAGAAGGCAACAATACCTGCAACAATCGCTGCGATCAGAAATAATAAATTTGGCATGCCAGGAACAAACCCGAGAATTAATAAAACTCCTGCAACTGGATACCAAGCACGTGTGAGACTTACCTGTTCTCCGATATGCTGAGCCATATCCTGAGTTGAAGATACCCGGGTCACAATTATTGCGGTAGAAATAGCTAAAAGGAGGGAAGGAATTTGTGCAACTAAACCATCGCCTACAGAAAGAAGTATGTAGTTCTGGGCAGCTACCTCAAAGCTGAGAGAATGCTGTGCCAAACCTATAATAAGACCACCGACAATGTTTATAATAAGAATTAAAATGCCAGCTATTGCATCTCCTTTTACAAATTTTGAAGCACCATCCATCGCACCATAAAAATCGGCTTCACTGCTGATTTCTTGTCTGCGTAAAGTTGCCTCCTCATTAGTGAGAACTCCAGCGTTTAGGTCAGCATCAATAGCCATTTGCTTTCCAGGCATTGCATCAAGTGTAAACCTAGCTGAGACTTCTGATACCCTCCCAGCACCCTTGGTAATAACCAAAAGATTTATAATCACCAAAATTACAAATACAAAAATCCCAACAGCATAATTCCCTGCGATTACAAATTCACCAAATGCTTTAATAACCTGCCCAGCTGCGTCCGGGCCAGTATGCCCTTCACTTAAAACAATTCGAGTTGATGCCACATTTAATGCAAGGCGCAAGACAGTTGCTATTAGTAAAAGAGCAGGAAAACTTGAAAAATCTAATGGACGGTAAGTTTGTAAGGAAACCATTAAAATGACCAGTGAAATAAGTATATTAGAGACGAAAAAGGTATCCAACAAAAAGACTGGAAGTGGTAACACCATCATTGCTACCAGCATTAAAATACCCAAGGGCATCGTGGCTGATGTCAATATACCCTTTAAATCTGTCAAACCTAGACGCTTAAGTGTCATTTCCATGACATGTGCCTTTCATTGAGAAAAATTTCATTATTAAACGTCAAACATTCTTTGAAATTATGGAATAAATAGCCTAATTTACTTGGTTTCCCGGGTATGTGGCCTAATTTTTGCATTTTGTAAGTTTACCTTATTTTCATAGTCAAATGTGTGAACGTGAAATACGAACATACAAATAGAGGCAAAAATCGTGCCAATTATTATGTTTTGATTAATAATTATAACTTTCAAAACAAATATTAATTTGCTGGCATGATTAATGCATGAAAATACAAAAATTACGGTTAACTATCTTAAGAGAGATCAGAAATGAAAAAATCGTTTTCTATTTTATTGCCAGTAGTCGCATCCATTGCATTAAGTAGCTGTGGGCATGTCTTATCAACTAATAACGCTAATTTACAGACGGATACTAATTCAATTATAACACCCGCAGAATTAGCTGCTAATAATGAAAATTCACCAACATCATCCCTTAATTCAGTACGCGAAATTTTTGATGCAAATTCAGAAAATATTCCCACCTTAACAGCCGTGGGATATGCGGTTGTATCATCTCAGCCAGGACAGTCAGAATCACAACGTCGCCTTATGGCAATACGTTCAGCAAGGATGGCCGCAATGCGTGACCTGGCTGAACAGATACATGGACTTCAGGTTGATAGTTCGACTACGGTTATAGACCTTATGGTTCAGAATGATACTTTCAGAGGTATAGTTTCTGGTACAATTAGAGGAGCACGTACTGTGCGAATTAATCCTACTGGAGCCGATACATATGAAATTGTATTAGAAATAGACCGCGAAATGATTAACTACCTGCTCAATACCGGACGCAGGGTTGTGTGATTTTTTTAGGGTACGTTCATAAATATTAGATAAGAATTACAGAAGATGTTTAAATTAACTTTAAATACAAAATTTTTGTCAGCATTATTGGTATTCGTCAAAACATCTTTTTTGTTAATGAATGCTTCTCTCGCGAATGCCGACAATGAGCAATCATTCAAATTTACAACAGCTACTGGTAAAGCTGCAGTCACCCAAAATGTTACGGAGGAACTTGCTAGAATGAGGGCTCTAGAAGATGCTCTATACTTGGCAGCATTGCAGGGTGGTGCAGATATTAATGGTTTTACTTCTGTCTCAACTGATACCTCTCTTCAGGATCATTTCGTTATTCGTCCCTCAAGTAAAATTTTAGATTATACGGTTTTATCAGAGAATAAATCTGATACACAGATTGAGGTAATTATTAGAGCAGCGGTCGGAAATCTACCTCCAAAAAAATGTCAAAGTTCAAGACCCCTTAATATCACGCTATACAGACCAACCACCTCAATAGATATGAACGTTCCTGCATGGATAGAAATTTATCATTCGAAGTTATTTAATGAAATTTTATTT